>JAJAYH010000228.1 GCA_026786325.1 Alkalinema sp. CAN_BIN05
AACTATACCGAGTCCATTACCAATCTGGTCAGCCAACTGGCGAAATGGGTGACGATCGAAAAGATAGCGCTGTTGTTATCGGATGGTCGCGATCCGTTGGTTGGGTTACAGGCTCAGATTGACCGCCGATCGTTAGATATGGCAGATGTGCGATCGACCTTGGAAGGACCATTAGAAACCCAATTGGTCTATAGCTTTGAGCTAGGTGCTGTCTAGAAAAGTTCGTGCTCCTGTACAAATCGCTTGGTTTCTAACTTAATTGCAGAACAGGAGACTCGTCAGGGGCTTGACTATTGGAGATCACAACATCCAAAGGCTGATCTTCATACACATTCAAATCAAACCAAAATGTTGTCCCAACTCCCACTTCGCTAATCAGATTTACCTGACTACGATGTTTTTCTTGAATGATATTCCGAACAATTGATAGCCCGAGTCCTGTTCCTTCTAGAGTATGAACCTGATTTTCAACTCGGAAAAATCGTTCAAAAATATTGGCCTGAGCATCGGGTTCAATCCCAATTCCTGTATCTGAAATCTCGACGCGGACCAGTTTTGCATTGTTTTCCAAATCATGTTCATCCGTGAGATAGGTCCGAATGGCAATGCGTCCACCGGATTTAGTGAACTTCATGGCGTTGCCGACCAAATTCGCTAAGACTTGCACAATCAAATCATAATTTCCAGTGACGATCGGTAAATCTGCTTCAATATCCTGAACCAATTCAATATTTTTATCCTTGGCATTCAGTTGATAGGTCCGAAGCGTTTGCTCAACTGCCGGACTTAGGTCCAGCGCATCCAGAGTATAGGTTCGAGACGATTCAAGCCGGGTTAAATCTAAGACATCATTAACCAGTCGGGTCAGCCGATCGGTTTCACGGTTTGCCGTTTCGAGAAACTCCTGTCGTTGCGCAGGTTCAAGGGCATCGCCATATTCATACAAGGTTTCAATGAATGACTTGATATTAAAGAGTGGCGTTCGCAATTCATGAGAAACATTGCTAATAAATTGACTTTTGGCGGCATTCAATTCAGTTTCCCGAGTGATGTCCTGCACTGTCATGGCAATGCCTCGAAGATTTTCTTTGGTTCCATCGAGGACGGTGTTCAACAAAATCCGAATGGTGCAATAAATCGGCTCCGGCAGCGTGATGGTGAACTCGGCCCCTTCTTTGAGTTCACCTCTAACAATCTGATACAACGGGCGGGTGAGTTCGGATTGGACGGCGGTGGGTAAGGCATACAGGGCATTTTCACCTTCGATCGATCCATCCCACCCAAAAATTCGTTTGGCGGTAGAGTTGGCTAGCAAAATTTGAAAATCTGTGTCCAGTAGAATCGCGCCATCTGCGATCGTGGACACCAGGGTTTCGAGTTTGGCTTTTTCGGAGGTTAGTTCATCAATATTTTGTTCTTGATAACGTTCTAGACGCTCGGCCATTTCATTGAAACTAGACATTAGCCCGAGGAATTCCCCGCCCAAGGGTAAATCAACCCGCTGCTGAAAATTCCCCTTGGCGATATTCTTCACACCATTCAACAATTCGCGAATTGGTTTAGTAATGGTCAAGGCATTGAATACTGCACCCAAAAGCACCATGGCCCAAATCGAGACAAATACGGCAGTCGTCACATCACGGGTGAGATTTGACGAGGCTATTGTGGCGGGATTTGGATTAGTGCCGATCGCCAGAACGCCTAAATATTTTCCTTCGTATAGTAGTGGCACAAACACATCGGTCACTTCACCATCGGGCGTAAGATGTTGCCGAACCATGGGCAAGTCCATGCGCTCAGAGAAATCTTCGGGAAGCTGAATGCGGCGTTTGATAATGAGGGAATTTTGGACTTCGACATCGCTGAAGGGAATTCCGAAGTAGATTTCGCCTTTGGGATTGGCATAGATCATGTAGCGAACACTGGCCGTGCTGCTGTAAAAACGCTGAGAAAAACTTGCCAGTTCGCTCTTTTTATCCTGCCCAACCAAGGGTGCAACGTTGGCGGCTAGAAGCAAGCCTAAGTCGCTGCCAAACCGAGTGTCATTCACCTGGGCATCAGATTGAATCGTGTCTACGGCCCAAAACGTTAGACCGCTCATCACTAGTGACACCACAAGGGTTGCGATCGCCATTAACTTAGTCTGAAGTGTGAAATCAGACCACCACCGGACCAAAATATCTCGAACGGTTAGGAGGGACGACAACACAACAATACCTATACTGGATTCAGAACTGGGTTCAGAGTTTCGTCCATCATACCTTGTGCGCTCGATTCAAATTCTTGCGTTAGGCCACAATTTGAGATCGTTTTGAAGTCATTGAGTCGCAAAACAGTTGGCTTTGTTTATTTTTTGCGACCAAAACCCTTCATGACGGAAGTTGGGGCTGGAGATGTGGAGAATCTTGAATAATGGACTTTCGATGTGGGAGGGGAATTAGCAGATATTGCAATCAATCCGGTGTGAACATCTTCAAAATAAATCAATCCCCTAATCCGTTTGTCCGCAAAGAATGGTGCATGAAAGAACTGGTATTGGGCGATATGAATAGGGGAAAGTTGCTTGATTTTCGTGGTTTGGCCAAAGATTTGCTGACAAACCTGCGGCACCACAGCGGTGAGGAGTCCATCTTGTTTGGGTTTACCCACGTCTAAAAACTCTGGAATATCCGCAAATTCATCCATATAAAATAACCAGATTTCTGAAAGATCTGCATCATTCAGTAGCTTTTGTTTGAGTTCGTTGAGGCGACTAATTCTCATGGCTTGATATACAGCTTGATATACGATAATTTGGACATTTTAAACAAAGAACAGATAAAGTCTAGAGACAAATCCGCTGTCCCCAAGGCATTTTGGCCGGGAGTTTATCGGTGGATGGATAGCAGGTAAATCGCTGGGGTTTTCCATTCAGCCAACCATACATTTCAAAAGCATCCGATCGATCGAGATTAAATGTCAATACAGCCGATTCATTACAAGCAAGCAATACTCTCGCCGCCAAAGTTTCCATCATCTTGGGCGAATTTAAAATATCATCAGATCCCGAACCTTGAAAAACAAACTGATAAAACTTGGTTTTTCCCGCAGGCACGTTCGCGTAACCTCTAACGTCGCTCGTTTTAAAGCGAACATTTTTGGTTCTCGGGACGTTCTGTAAGGTTTGTACCGTATTGAAAATTGTTTTGGAACAAATAGGCTTTCCCGCTTGAACTTTAAATACCTGGGCGATCGGCGGTTGGAAAAATACTGGTTGCGCAAATATGGAAGATGCTATCAATAGTGGTATGACTTTGATCATCTTTATGGCTCCTAAATTTTAAGCATAGTGAGGCGGTCGCAGTGTTACTTTCATTCTATCCGATCGCCCACTCATCGCCCCATTGATTGCAATCATCTCAATGACCGAAAATTGATCGCAAGCTCTTTCGATCGATAGTAAGTTTGGACCCTAATAGAATGATTGTACGATCGTGGTTTATACGTTCAATAATTTAAGCCGATACGATCGTAGATCTAGAAACTTGGCTGAAAAGTAATTGGACCGATCGCCTCTCAAGTTTATGCTAGTACGAGAATACTTTCTAATTCACTGTTTTTAAATTGAACGATCGTATCAAAATTATTTCTAAGAATTTAAATAATGTTTGAGGTTGGACTATTCCCAATCAGAAGATGAACAAATTTTGAAGTATGACAATAAACTAAACTAACACACTCAGATTTGGGATAGAGATCGATAATTCTATGGGGAATGCGATCGGATAGATTTTCATCCAGCAATAATTTCACAATGCGACAACGAATAGTTTCTTTTCACGATCGGCAGCAAAAGATAGACAAGCTTTGATATCTCTGGAGGTGAGTTCGGAGAAGTCTTCTAAGATTTCAGCTTCAGTCATGCCACCTGCGAGATATTCCAAAATGTCATACACCGTAATCCTCATTCCCCGGATACAGGGCTTACCGCTGCGTTTTCCAGGTTCGATCGTGATAATGTCGCCGTAATCCATGATGTTTTCATCAAATCTGATTTTTTCCATAGTAACTGAATTACTCGGTGTTATAGCGATCGCCCCAATTGTAATCAGCAAAAACCGATCGATTCTAAATTTGAGAATGAAGAAGTATTGTTTACCTCTCCCCTTCAGCATTCTTGTATCTCAAAGGAGTGGGCGATCGTAACTGTTATTGAAGCCG
>JAJAYH010000229.1 GCA_026786325.1 Alkalinema sp. CAN_BIN05
ATCCAGGAGCAACCCAAAAACCAGTTCCCCCGATTACAGTGCCATCCAAACTCTCGATTCGAGCGATCGCCCGATCGAGCTTCTCATCTTGTTCTGTCATACCGATCGTCCTATGCATTCTTCCATTTCAACGTAATCTCGAAGTTAACCTCACCACCCGCCGCCGCAAAAACAACGCCTGCCTCTGCTGTCAGCTTCAACCCGAACTGGGAGCATCTCACCTTATTGAGAGAAAAGTAATAATGATGAATCCCCTTTTCCCTTGAGGTCAAATCATGAGTCCGGAAGCGAAAAAAGAACTTGAGCAACACGTCCAAGCCATCTCTAAGCTGCTGTACGAAGATGCGGATAAAAGTAAACTATCTACCTTCAGCGAGATTGAGGTGATGGTTCGTCAGCAAATCCAAGAACAGGTCTCTCCCCAAATCGGGAGTTTTTTATCCAAAATCTTACAAATGCCGCTCCAGGATACTCTCGAACCGTAAAAAGTATTCTGGGGACTATCACACTCAGTAGTAGCGCCGCTCATATTCTGGGGGTACGAAAGGGATCTCAAATGACCCCCTATCTGGAAGCTTGCTGCTTACACTTGAGTGCGAACGTCAGTTATGAGAATGCAGCAACCGAAGTGGCTTTCCTGACGGGGATAGCGGTCAGTGCCAGCACGCAACAACGGTTGGTTCAGGGCTATGAGTTTGCGGCACCCTCTGTCAGGCCAGAATCACTCATCACAGAAGTTGCAGTTGATGGTGGAAAAGTGCGGCTGCGAACGCCAGAAGGAGAGGAATCCTGTTGGCGAGATTATAAGGCCATCGTAAGCGACCAAGGGATGGTGGCCAACTTTCAAAACAATGGAGCCTTAATTGATTGGACCAATCAGCAACCGCACAGTATTCCCCTAACATGCTTAGGGGATGGCCATGATGGTATCTGGAATATCATTCAACAAATTGCCAGCGAGCCAGAGCGGCGTGAAGTTCTCGATTGGTACCATTTGAATGAAAATCTCCACAAAGTCGGGGGTTCTCGCAAACGCCTAGATTTAGCGGAAAAGCTGTTATGGCAAGGAAAAGTCGATGAAACCATCGCGTTATTCACGGACTTAAAGCTTAAACAGGCCCAGAACTTTTGCAACTATTTGCGCAAGCATCAGCATCGCATTGTGAACTATGACTATTACCAAGCGGAGGGAATTTGCTCCATTGGTTCAGGAATGGTGGAATCCGGAATTAAGCAAATTGACCGACGAATCCAAATCTCAGGCGCACAATGGAAAGCGGAAAATGTCCCTCAAGTCCTGGCTCACCGAACTGCCTATATCAATGGAATTATCTCCTAATAAGGTGAGATACTCCCTGGCTAATGTTTCTCCAATCCTGCCAGTAAGACCTCAAACAATAAAACGATCGATCTGTAAAAACGTCTGAAGCAAAACATTCGTTCCCTGAATACAATGTTCAGGACTGGTATATTCTGCTTCTGAATGACTCAACCCATTCAAACTCGGCACAAAAATCATTCCCATCGCCGTAAATCGTCCCATCTCCTGTGCATCATGTCCCGCCCGACTGGGAAGATAGGAATAGTCCAGATTGAGATCCTGACAGACTTGTGCGATCGTCTCTTGAATACTGTTTTCCGCCAATGTTGGTTTAAGATTCAGCATTTCGGTAAAGGTGATTTGAGTTCCTGTTTCTAGGGAGATTTTTGCGATCGCCTCCCGAGTCTCTCGAATTAAGTAAATCAAATTGTCACCTTGCAAATCCCGCAAATCAATCCGCAAATCCGCCTCCCCCGCCACCGTATTCGTCGCATTGGGCAACACGGTCAAATAGCCAACTGTAGCGACTTGATCACCGGGAGTCGCGATCGCAATTTCATTCACTGCCACAATAATCTTTGCTGCCGCCAACAATGCATCTTGGCGATCGTTCATGGTTGTTGTCCCTGCATGGTTCATTCGCCCCATAACCTTGACCGCAAATCGATGTTGACCCACAATTCCTTCTACAACACCGATCGGACAATTCACCGACTCCAGAACTCCACCTTGTTCTACATGAAGTTCAATAAAGGCTTTGACTTCACTACGATCGCGTTTTGCGCTACGAATTTGGTCCCAATTTCCCCCCACTTTTTCTAAACAGGTTTGAATCGGGGTGCCATCGAGTCTCGCATAGTATTCTGGCCCATCCACAATGCCACCACTCATGGCCTTACAACCAATCACCGATCGTTCTTCATCACTAAAGACAATCACCTCAAAGGGATGTTGCAATCGAAAATCATGATCTTTTAAAGTTTGAACAATTTCAATGCCTGCAATCACTCCCAAACACCCGTCATACTTCCCCCCCACAGGTACCGTATCAATATGAGACCCGGTGCTAAGCGCCGCTCGTTCCAATTTTTCAGCACCCGCATATCGACCAATCAAATTCCCCGCCGCATCGACCCGCACCGTCATTCCCGCATCTTGCATCCAATGGCTGATTTGATTCCTTGCTAAAATATCTTCCTTTGTAAAGGCCAACCGACAAACACCACCGTTGGGCAATCCTCCAATCTTGGCTAATTCAAAGATACGTGTCATGAGTCGATCGCCATTGATTCGGAGGGATCCCCCTAAATCCCCCTTAGTAAGGG
>JAJAYH010000230.1 GCA_026786325.1 Alkalinema sp. CAN_BIN05
AATTTCCGTCGCCACCATCGCGCAATGGTCTGGTATGCCTTCAACGTGTCTGCCACAACAATCACAGGTAAATCACCTGCATCAAACTCGCCATCTACGATCGCAGCTCTTGCCCCTTGTGCGATCGCCATGGCCACACAATCATGTCCATCAAAGTTTTCGCCCCGCAATGCAACAAAGAGTTCACCGACTTGAATCGATCGGCTGTCCGTGGTGATGCCTTGGGCGATCGTGGGATCAGGAACATTCTGGATAATGCCTTGAATCTCGGCGGCGATCGTGGAAAGTTCGGCGGTGAAGGAAGAAGACATAATGGGTCAATTTTTAACGGTGCCCCTATTGAAAACGTTCCTGTTCCCTTTGACAATCTTTTGACCAAATCCTTTTTTATGAAGAGGGTTGGCAAATTCACGTTTTTTGCTATGATAGCTGAGCTTGAGAAATCAAGTGACCTCGGCTTATACCATGCGGATATGGCGGAATTGGTATACGCGTACGCTTGAGGTGCGTATGTCATTGACTTGCGAGTTCGAGTCTCGCTATCCGCATATTAAGAACGGGAAAGAATCTACATCAGGTTCTTTCCCGTTCTTTTTAGGATTTTACTGACCGTAAAGCGGCTTCTTAGCCACCAGATATTTGCTCATGAAATGAACACTTTCTGTCACCTCAATAAAGCCAGACGTATGTAAACGATCGATCAAATTGTCCTGAGTATAGTTCCGATAAAACGGCTCGTGGAACGTATCCGAGAAGCCATCCATCATCATTCCTAAGTCCGGCGAATCACTCAACTGCACCGAATCACAAATCACAAACGACCCACCGGGTTTCACCACTCGAAAGGCTTCATTCATGATCTGTTGGCGAATCGGGGCGGGCAACTCGTGGAATAAAAACACGCAGGTGATTGCATGGAAATGATTGTCTAAATACGGCAATGCTTCCCCCGGACCTTGAGTAAGTTGGGGCAACTCACCAGGAAGCTGAGAGAGTAATTGGCTAGCTTTACGCAAATAAGCGTTCGACAAATCTACGCCGTGCAACTTCACCTTAGGCAACATTCCCCGAATCATCCGCAACGTGCGCCCCGTGCCACAAGCGATGTCCAGAATTCGAGTGTTTTGAGGAATTTCGTCCTTAAAAACCTCCAATCCAGCCTTAAGCGGTGCCAAAATCCGACGACGCATCGCATCTGCCGCGCCATTGAATAAGATCTCGACTTGCAAATCGTAAATCTGTGCCGATCGATCGCTCAAATAGCCATCGGTCTGATGATGAAAATTTTGGGTGTAGTAATTAGGCAATCCGGCGGTGTCGATTTCTGGAGAAAATTCCCGAGAAACCTTCTGCTGGGCACGGTTCCAAATTTGCGGCAAATCTAGACAAGGGCTGGATAATATTTTGCAAAGTCGTCCCACGCATCATCAAACAGCAACGATCGGGGATAAATCACCTTTTCCGCATCCTCCCAATCCACCTGGAGCAATTGTTCATACCGCCCACGCACGAGTTGGACAATCTCGGCGGAGATGTAGGTGCTATAGCTCTCTGGCGGTGCAGCGACTAGTCCCGTGGCCGCAGCGGCTTTGAGTGCGCGGGTCGAGAAATTTTTATGGGCCAACCCGAATGCTGCTTTTCCTTGCTGAAGGGTTTGGTAGGCCAGCTTGGTAAAGGCATCTGGAATCAACGTCTCAACCATGGGAATGAAGCCTCTTGAGGTGTGGTATATCAACAATAATAACAAGTGTAATAAATCTTGATGATTCTCGATAGAGTGTAGGCCGATCGGTTTGCCGAGTTTGGCGAAGATCTCTCTTTGAAACTAAAGAAACCCGCTAAACTAAAGTGAAAGTATGTTTAGAGTTTTTCTGTCATGAAAAAGGTTGTTGTCGGACTCTCTGGCGGGGTCGATAGCTCTACTACCGCCGCCATTTTGCAAGAGCAAGGCTATGACGTTGAAGGGATGACCCTGTGGTTGATGAAGGGCAAGGGCCAATGCTGCTCAGAAGGCCTGGTTGATGCGGCACAGCTCTGCGAACAAATGGGCATTCCCCATCATGTTGTCGATAGTCGCGTGTCGTTTGAGAAATACATCATTAATTATTTGGTCGATGGATACCGCGAAGGCATTACACCCTTGCCTTGTTCAAATTGCAACAAAGCCGTCAAATTCCGGCCCATGATCGATTATGCGCACCAAGAACTCGGTATTGATTTAATCGCTACAGGCCACTATGCGCGGGTGTTTCATGATGAATCAACCGATCGCTGGCAGTTACTTCGAGCCTTCGATCGCAACAAAGATCAAACCTATTTTCTCTACGATTTAAGCCAAGACGATCTGGCCCACGTTATTTTTCCCCTTGGCGAAACTCAAAAAGCTGAAACCCGGAAACTCGCAGCCCAATTCGATTTGCAAACTGCCGATAAGCCTGAAAGTATGGATCTGTGTCTGGTGGAAGCAAATGGATCCATGCAGGCATTTCTCGATAAATACATTACTGGAACCGATGGCCAAATCATGACCCAAACAGGTGAAGTGTTGGGCACTCACTCAGGCATCCATCACTACACTATTGGGCAACGGAAAGGCTTGGGGATTGCTTACCGTGAGCCGCTGTATGTGATTGGTCTGGATGCGGTGATGAATCGGGTGATTGTCGGGACGAAAGATGAAGCGTACGAGAATGAGTGTTCCGTATCGCGAGTAAATTGGGTGTCAATGGCTCCGATCGTAACCCCGATTCAAGCCGAAGTCCAAATCCGCTACCGATCGCTCCC
>JAJAYH010000231.1 GCA_026786325.1 Alkalinema sp. CAN_BIN05
ATCTTGCATTCCATTCGAGAAATTTTTGCCGTAATTTCGGGTTCAAATCCAAACCGATTTTCTTCTATTTGTACGGCTTGAATAATTTCCCGTCGAAATGCTTTGTAACATGTTTCCATATCTGTCAAATTAATATTGGTCAACATGTTAGAAAGAGTTGTTAAAAATCGATTGCCTACCATATGCCAATAGTAAACAACTCGATGGGGTTGTCCTCCAATAAAGCGAGAGCCATATACGACATCGGCTTTTCCATTTAAAATTGGCTCAATGACGATCGCAAATTCCTGTGGATCGTATTCTAGGTCTGCATCTTGCACAATCACAATATCGCCAGTTACAGCCCTAAATCCCGATCGTAATGCTGCACCTTTTCCTTGGTTGTGAGAGTGATAAATGATCCGATCGACTTGAACTTCTAGCGTACGAAGTAGTTCACAAGTGCCATCCGTTGAACAATCGTCAACGATGATAATTTCTAAAGAATGAATCCCGCATTTCTTTACAGATTTGATGACAGATTCAATGGTTGAGAGTTCATTGAAGCATGGAATAACGACCGAAAGTTTCACGGCACCTCACGTTTTTGTGTGAAAATTTGGCGCTATCCTACCATAAATTTGTCTGCACCGTCAAAACCTGCGGCGGGGTCGCATCTGCGGGATAAATTAAGTCTACTAATACTCGTCGTTTTTCCCCTGGTTTCATTTGAAGCACCACCAACGGCTCACCCATTTGTCCGCGTCGCTGAACTAAATGAAAATATTGGGTTTGCGATCGGCCTTTATCATCCGCATATCGCACCCGCACCGTTCCACGAAAGAAAACATTCTTAGGTAATGGATTAAAGAATCGAAGTCCTTGTTGCGTATCATCTCGTTTTAATGGCGTTTCGATCGCAACTTTTACAGTTTTTAATTCATTACTTTTGTTCTCTAATGGCAATATCAAATTGTATTCAATTCCATAGTTTCCATGGGCTTCGTAGGCTGTATCCAAATAGCGTCGTTCCATTTTAGCGGTTTGATTTTGCCCTGTTCCTAAGCCTCCGCGATGCAACAAACTAATACCATAAGAAATTGCGCCGCCTGCTTTGGGAATGGCCAAACTAGTTGAATTACGATCGTTCAAAACACCTTGCCAGCGAGATCCGATCGCAACCCCAGCGACGCGACCATAAATCAAACTCCCTTTTGCTTGTGAAATAGGGGTGGGTATGCGATCGCGAGGACTCGAAAGATTACTAGTTTGTAATAACGATCGCCATTCTTCAAGCTTCGGTGCGCGCTCTTTGCCTTGTTCATCAGATGGTGCAAACTTCCCCATACTGGCTAAATATACTGGGCCACTACTCCGCAATCGGATTAATGCCGATCGGCCATTGATGGGCGGTGTTAACGGTCTCACTGGAATATCTTGATTCAATATCAAGGCATATCCATTGGGTTCTATGGTAATTTTTGCTGGAAATCCATTTTGCCGAAATCCCCGCAGCACTTCACTTCCGACCCGACTCCCTGGCCCCGCATACACAGAACCTGTATTGTTTTCCACAAAAGGCGGCAGCTCCACAAAAGGGGCATCTGGTTGACTCAAATGGCTGGATGCTTGCAGAATATCGATCGTGACAGTAGTGTTGCTAGGATTGTGAGCAATAATTCCCAAATACAAAGTTCGTAAATCTTCTGGTGTTCCCTTGGCAATATGATGGGCAAAAATATCAAACCGTCCGGTGAACGATCGGTCCAAATGCGCATTCTCAAACTGTTTACCAATCTTTGGAAATGTGGATAATAAAATGCCCTCTTGAAGAACTAGTTCAGGACTATTACTGTTAAAAACAGGGACATCATCTAAGCCTCCTGGCAACACCCGGACCTCTTGCTGAGATCTTAAAATCTCTTGAGGAACAGGGATAACAGGCATTTGGGCAATCCAGAACGAGGCAATAAAAGGGAACATAGGAAAGAATATATAGATTACGCTGGAATTTGATTGAGGTCATCTAATTCAATGACTTTGAGATTAGGCATTGGTGGGTTCGCTAATGCCGCCATTGCAGCATACTTCATTCCTGTCAAATACGATTTGTCTAAAAAACGATCGCTGGGCAACTGATAATTAATTCTTTGCTCGTAAGGATGATTTAAGATGAATGTTGAACTTGCCCAGAAGCTATAAATTTACTGCCAGTTCCCGCGCATATTTTTTTGACGCTTTTTTCAGAGTCCCTCTGCCCTAAATTTCCCTTAAATGACTACTTTCCCTGACTTTCTGCCCCAAGACGTGAACTTGCTCACGGATACGATATCGATCGAATTTGCCCAAAGTATCCAGCGGATAGTGATTCCGTTGACAATAGGCGACCGAAACTTCACGGTGGATACTGCTTTTGTTCGGACGATTAAGGCTGAAAATCAGTCTGAACCGCCAATTTTGCTACTTCATGGATTTGATAGTTCGATGCTGGAATTTCGTCGGCTGTTGCCCAAGCTGGCTGTAAACAGATCGGTGTTTGCTCTAGATTTGTTGGGGTTTGGTTTTACCGATCGGACCCGCATTGAGGTGATTACCCCTGAAATTATTAAGGCTCAAATCTATGGATTTTGGCAGACTGTTATGGGCAGACAGCCGATGACGTTAGTTGGCGCATCTATGGGCGGTGCGGCGGCTCTAGATTTTGCATTGACCTATCCAGAACTCGTCAAACAACTCGTGCTTTTGGATAGTGCCGGTTTTGCCAAGGCTCCGGTGCTGGCAAAATATATGACCCCGCCGTTGAGTGATTGGGCGACAAATTTTTTACGATCGCCAAAAGTGCGTCGAGGGGTAAGCCTTAGAGCTTATGCAGACCCGGCTTTTGTTACGGCGGATGCGGAGTGCTGTGCGGCCTTGCATTTGCAGATGCCGAATTGGAGTGAGGGGCTGGCGATGTTCACGCGCAGTGGTGGTTATGGCTTTTTGAGCGATCGGATTTCTGAAATTTCTGCACCGACCCAAATTATCTGGGGCCGTCAAGATCGGATTCTCGGGACAAAAGATGCGACGCGGTTTGAAAGGACGATTGTAAATTCGACGCTGTATTGGCTCGACGACTGCGGCCATGTGCCTCATCTGGAGAAGCCCGAAAAGACAGCCCGGATCATTTTAAACAGTGATCCGGGTTAGTGATTGGGTCTAGGGTTGTTGAGCCTAGATTTATTTAGTTGAAGGGTCGCTTAAAAATACTGAATTCGGCTCTTGGGCTTGGGTTTCGATGTCCACATACCAACGAATCGATTCGTAAGCATTCTCAATGGCGACTTGCTCTTGTCCGCCGTGGAGCCGATCGGTGACGGAATGCCCGATCAATAGGTATACCCCGACAATGCCAGCCGATGATGCGGCGATCAGAGTTCCAGCAATCATCAAGGAAAATTCCTGGCGCGTGACAGCTTCCTGCATAAAGTGCAAGGCTAACCCGACGAGAGCAATTACAGAAAGAAACAGTAAGACAACCATAGGGTGAAGTTATGTAACAGACTTTTATTATAGCCTGCCATGTTTAGAAATATAAACTGGCAATGTTAATAATACTACCCTTCTATTCCTGGGCTTAAAATCCCTTAAAATCCTTTTAGTATAAGCGTTAGACGGATTAATGACGTACTTTTAGACCCCGATCGCTTAAGGATCTCTTTATATGAGAGACGGTTAACTCTCCGTAATGAAGCACCGAAGCGAGAAGTGCAGCCTCGGCCCCGCCCTCTGTCAATGCGTCGTAAAGATGATCGCAGTTGCCCGCGCCACCAGACGCAATCACGGGAACACAAACGGCATCGGAAATGGTCCGAGTCAGCGCTAAGTCATAGCCCGCCTTGGTTCCGTCCGCATCCATGCTGGTGACAAGTAGCTCACCCGCGCCTCTTGAGACCATTTCTTTGGCCCAAGCGATCGCATCAATTCCTGTATTTTCTCGTCCGCCTTTGACATAGACATCCCAACCGGGGCAGCCTTCATTAAGCCTGCCATCAAGTCTGCGCTTTGCATCGATCGCGACCACAATGCATTGATCCCCAAACTGCCGAGCGGCTTTGTTGATGAAATCAGGATCTTTTACAGCGGCGGAGTTGATGCTGACCTTATCTGCCCCAGCACGCAGGAGTTTTTTAATCACGTCAGTATTGTTGACTCCGCCGCCGACGGTGAGGGGAATGAAGACTTGTTCGGCGGTGCGATAGATTACGTCAAAAATGACATCTCGATCTTCGTGGGTGGCCGTGATGTCGAGAAAAACCAGTTCGTCGGCTCCAGCGCAGTTGTAGATTTGCGCCATTTCCACGGGGTCGCCAGCATCACGCAGTTCGATGAAGTTTACGCCTTTGACGACTCGTCCGGCTTTGACATCCAGGCAAGGAACAATCCGTTTGGCTAGCATGGTGCATTTGAGTAATAGTTTGGTGATTATACCGAGTTTTGGCGATGCAAAAAGCGTCGCCTTAAAAAGACAACGCCTCAAAAAATCACAGTCCTAGTTATTCGGATAATCTCCTTTATTCTCATAGTCCCCTTCACAAGGAGGATTTAGGGGGATCTCCAAGACCTAAATAATCCGTAAAATGAATGGATAGCGGAATGGCTCGTTAGGATTGGCGAGAGTTTTGACAATAGCGACAATAGACCAGCCGAAGTGCCACAGGAATCCAAAGGCGACGATCGGGAAGAGGATCAGACCCATTAAACCAAAGGTGATGAATGATAGAAATCCATAAATTCCTAAAATTACCGTAGCCCAGAACCAAATATTTAAATGGAAGTTAATGGACTCTTTCGCATTGGCTTTTACGATCGGATCATCGGATAAAAACAGAATAGCGATCGGTCCCAAAATGGAAAGGGCAGTTACCCCAAACAATGCGCAACCGTGGCAAACCAAGGAAAGTAAACTGCGCTTTCCAATATCGTAAGTTTCTTGCATAGTTAGTCTCCTTCGACTTATTGACATCTGTTTTCTATGCCATCATCCTACAAGATTCTTCAAAATAATCTGTAGATGAGTTAACCGTACTTAATCAATCGTGATCCGTCGCACGATCCTCATGGGACTAGACATTACCCAATGCTTACGACCCGTAAACAATACCTTTACAATACTTTCAGCCTGCTGATTGGGCTATCTTTAATTTAGTGCGTGAGAGTGATTAGACGATCGATCGGGATTTATTGGTCAACTAAAAAGTATGGTGTAGTACGGGAATTTTAATTATAAATGTTGCACCTTTGCCGAATTCGGAGTTGACTTCGATCGTTCCCCCATGTTTCTTTTCAATGATTTGCTGGGCGATTGCCAATCCCAATCCTGTCCCTTTTCCCACAGTTTTGGTTGTATAGAGATGATCGAAAATCCGAGATCTAACTTCTTCGGGCATTCCAGGACCATTATCGGCAATGGAGATCTGAACTTGTTTTCCAACAAGGATTGTCTTAATCGTAATGCGATTGGGGTTTGACTCAATATCGGTAAAGCTTCGACCTTGATTTAATTCATCTACAGCATCTATGGCATTCGCGAGAATGTTCATAAACACTTGATTAAGCTGACCTGGAAAACATTCCACCAGCGGAAGGTTGCCATAGTCCATCAAAACTTGGATTTCCGGGCGATGTTCGTCGTCTTTGAGGCGGTGGCGGAGGATGAGAATAGTGCTGTCGATGCCTTCATGTAGATTGAACGCGTGTTTACGATCGGTGTCGGCGCGGGAGAAGGTGCTGAGACTGCGGCTGATGGAGACAATCCGATCGCTTCCATCCCGCATGGCTTTAACCAGTTTGGGCAAATCTTCTCGGAGGTAGTCTAAATTCACGGTTTCTAATTCGTTTTCGATTTCCGCACCGGGGTTTGGGAAATGCTTGCCGTAAAGATCAATCACGCCAAACAAATCCCTAATGTTAGCCTCCACCGCGCTCACATTACCCACCACACAGCCAATGGGATTATTGATTTCATGGGCCACGCCCGCCACTAAGTTACCTAAGGCGGACATTTTTTCACTTTGAATCACTTGCAGGTGGGAATGCTGAAGTTCTTCTAGGGCTTGGCTCAGGGCTTGGGTTCGATCGCGAACCTGCTGTTCTAATGTCTGCGTTAGGTGGCGAAGTTGGAGGTGGACGCGGACACGGGCAAGGGCTTCCTGCTGCTCAAAGGGTTTGGCAATATAGTCCACGGCTCCGAGGGCCAGACCTTTGACTTTGCTATCGGTGTCAGATAATGCCGTCATGAAAATAATCGGAATATCTGATGTTGCCTTATCTGCTTTCAATTGTTTACAAACTTCAAAGCCATCAATTCCCGGCATCTGCACATCAAGCAGAATCAGTTCCGGAGGATTCTGTGCGACTTTGCTGAGGGCATCTTCGCCATCCACGGCCATGCGAACCTGCCAGCCCTCGGTGCGTAATGCCTGGGAAATTACGGTCAAATTTGTGGGATTGTCATCCACCACTAGAATAAATCCGTTACTCATTAGACTTGCTCCAAGTGCTGTTGAATTAATGCGGTGAGTTGTTTGGCTTGGAAGGTTTCAGCAAGTTCTGTTATGGTTTGGGCAAACGCGGCGGATTTGGGCTGGGATTGGGCGATCGCAGTTGCTTCTTCTTGAACCTGGAAGAAATCCCCAATTTCGACGAGTTCAGCTAATCGCCTTAGGGTTTCGATCGGTGGTGGAATCAATTCGATCGGAGTTTTGTCCACTACCTGGGATTCCGCATAGTTCCACAC
>JAJAYH010000232.1 GCA_026786325.1 Alkalinema sp. CAN_BIN05
ATATTCATCGGTTTCAAACCTTGGGTTGCACTGTGATTGGAATTGGCAAACGAGGTCATGATTATTTACGCCATAATTATTTGCTGGGGCTTGATCAGGTTTTTGAACTGGAATCTATAGCAGATTGGTTAATGCCGTTTTTGATAGTATTGCCGTTGCAGCTTTTGGCCTATGATTGGGCACGATCCAGAGGGTTAGATGTGGATCAGCCTAGGTATCTGACTAAGTTTATTGGTTGATTTTAGATTTTAGGAGGTTTGGTTTGGAGGGATTACGATCGCGAATTGCGTTTTATTTAGATGACATTGAGACTCCCATCGGACGAGCCTTGACGATCGGATTGGCGGGGCTTGTGGTGTTATCGTCGGCCATTTTTGTATTAGAAAGTTATGCCGTTGGGGAAGAGGTTCAATCGGGGTTGGCGCTGTGCGATCGGGCAATTTTGTTTGTGTTTACGGTGGAGTATTTGCTGCGGTTTTGGTGTGCGGAGAATCGAGTTAAGTATGTAGTTAGTTTATTCTCGATCATTGATTTGGTCGCAATTTTGCCATCGCTTTTAGGCTTTGGTAATGTTGGGTTTTTACGAATTTTACGTTGGTTTCGGATTTTGAAATTGGTACGTTTTTTAGGTGGGCGGACGATTTTTGGCTATGTGACGGGGGAAGATGCGGCAATTTTTGCCCGAATTATTTTTACATTAGTTTCGATTATCTTTGTATTTGCGGGGCTGATCTATGAAGTCGAGCATCCCACTAATCCCGGCTTTGGGACATTTTTAGATGCGATTTATTTTTGTGTCTCAACGGTAACGACGGCTGGCTTTGGAGATATTACGCCGAAGTCACAATTGGGACGTGGATTGACCGTGGTGGCAATTTTGACGAGTGTGGTGTTGATTCCTTGGCAGTTGGGGGATCTAATTCGACAGTTGGTAAAAACGGATGGACAAGTGGCGCTGGTCTGTACTTCCTGTGGATGGGTAGCCCATGATGGGGATGCAAAATTTTGCAAGCGCTGCGGTAAGGAACTACCGCTATTACAGGCTCAACAGGATTAATCCTCCATATTTTGGAGCCAATTTACCAAATCATTAAGTCCAGTGAAGTCAAAAAGAACTTCATTTAATGCCTCTAGTTTTTCCAAAGATAACAGATTGATTTGGGCTTTCAGTGTTTCTGTTAGTTCTCCCAAGGTGCGCGTCAGTAGGCGTAAAAGGAGCGATCGTTGGCGACTTAAAATAGCTAATTCCGCAGCCAAACGCCCTTCTTCACGCCCTTCTTCACGCCCTTCTTCACGCCCTTCTCTTCTTGCTTGTGATTTGGCTGAATTGAAAATATTATTCATATCGCGGTAGTATTTGAGGCTGTTTTGGTAGCCTTGTTGCTCGACTTGTGAAAAGTTGGCAATTTCTGCGACATCAAATAGTTCGGTAAATACTCCTTCTTGAAGTGGAAGTGGCCGATCGTCTAATTGCGCTAAATGCTTAAGCAAGAATAACCATTTATCTAAATGGGTCTCTAATTCATTGAGCGATTTGGTGAATTTAGGTAATTCAATGTAGATGAATTTCAGTTTTTCGTAGAAGACCTCACCCTTCTGATTTTTCAGTTCAACGATATGCAAGAGGGTCTCGTCATTTTTATGATCGTCAAAGATGAAATCTAAAATACCCACGGTATAGACGGAGGTGAGTTCATATTGCCATTCGCCTTTGATAGCTTGCTCTTGAACCGGAAATGTGGCGTAGTAGACGCTGCGATCTTTGAAAAAGTCTTGTTTAGCTTTTTGAATTTCGACGATAAAACGTTCGCCACTTTCGGCTTCACAATAGATGTCGAAGATTGCTTTACGGTCGATCGGAGTTTTGCCTAAGTTCTCATTATTCTTAAAAGTGAGATCTTGAATGCGATGGTGGGGAGGTAAAAGGGTATTGAGAAAATCTATTAATAACCGTTTGTTTGGTTCCGTGCCGAAGACGCGCTTGAAGCCAAAGTCGGTGAGAAGACTAATGTATTTGTCTGGGAAAGCCATGGTGGAAAAGGCTAAAGATGATCTACTTTAATTATAAGCATAGTCATTCACAATACAGCGCCTACCTAGTAGAGATTGTTGAAATTTAATCCCGTATAATAAAGACCGATCGGGACAACACCGATCGGTCGATCTCTCATTTTGTTGGAAGAAGGAAGAATTTATGTGCGGAATCGTAGGTTACATCGGAACGAAAGCAGCCAGCGGTATTTTGCTGGAAGGCTTACGGAAACTAGAGTATCGGGGCTACGACTCCGCCGGAATTGCGACCATCCTAGATGATCAGATTCACTGCGTTCGGGCGAAAGGCAAACTTAACAATCTCCAAGAAAAACTTGACGGCGAAGACAATCCCGCACCCTTGGGCATCGGCCATACCCGCTGGGCGACGCATGGTAAACCTGAAGAATACAATGCCCATCCGCATCGGGATACAGAGGGCCGGATTGCTGTCGTCCAGAATGGCATCATTGAGAACTACCGCGAACTTCGGGAACAGTTGAAGGCAAAAGGTTGTGAATTCCGATCGCAAACCGACACCGAAACCATTCCCCATCTGATTTCCCAAAAACTAATCGCCATTAAAGCCAATCCGCCCAACAACAAAACTGCTGAGGCTTCGCTATTGCTCGAAGCGGTTCGTCAAGCGGTGAATGAATTGCAAGGTGCATTTGCTATTGCTGTTATTTCGGCAGATTTCCCCGATGAACTCATCGTTGCCCGTCAACAAGCCCCACTGGTCATTGGTTTCGGTCAAGGCGAATACTATTGTGCATCTGATACGCCTGCGATCGTGGCCTATACTCGGGCCGTTCTGCCCCTGGAAAATGGGGAAATTGCCCGCATGACCCGTATGGGTGTGGAAGTGTATAACTTCGAGGGAATTCGCCAACGTAAAACCCCGCGTACGTTGAATTGGAATCCTGTGATGGTGGAGAAACAGGGTTTCCGGCACTATATGCTCAAGGAAATCTACGAGCAACCGGGCGTAGTTCGGACTTGTTTAGAAACCTATCTTGTTCCTGATTGGACTCCAGAATTGGGAATTTCACCAATTCGACTGGGTATTCCGGATGAGTTTTATGCCGATATTAATCAAATTCAAATTGTTTCCTGTGGCACTAGTTGGCACGCGAGTTTAGTAGGTAAGTATTTACTAGAACAACTGGCGCAATTACCGACAGCGGTTCAATATGCGTCTGAATTTCGCTATTCGCCGCCGCCAATGATTCCAAACAATCTATTAATTGGTGTAACCCAATCAGGGGAAACGGCGGATACTTTAGCTGCCTTAGAAATGGATAAAAAACGTCGTAAAGATGAAACTGGTCCATTACGATCGCGACTTCTGGGGATTACAAATCGAGCTGAAAGTACTTTGGGCGAATTGGTCGATCGGGTGATTGATACTCAAGCTGGAATTGAAATTGGAGTTGCTGCAACAAAAACATTTGTCGCCCAGTTGATGGCGTTCTATTTCCTATCCTTAGATTTGTCCTATCGTCGTAAAACAATGACGATCGAGGCGATTGAAAAAATGATTGATGGACTACGACAACTTCCGGCGCAAGTTGAAAGTGTTTTAGAAAGTCAAGAACGCTACATCGAAGAACTCGCTCACGATTTTGTTGATACCCAAGATTTCATCTTCCTCGGTCGCGGAATCAATTTCCCGATCGCCCTTGAAGGTGCGCTGAAACTGAAGGAAATCAGCTACATTCATGCCGAAGGCTATCCCGCTGGTGAAATGAAACATGGTCCAATAGCGCTGCTGGATTCTAAGGTTCCAGTGGTGACGATCGCGATGCCCGGTCCAGTATTTGAAAAAGTATTGTCCAATGCTCAAGAAGCGCGTGCCCGAGATGCTCGGTTGATTGGAATTACGCCGATGGATGAAGTGGAAGCGGCGGAGACGTTTGATACCTTAATTCCGGTTCCCCATGTGGATGAGATCTTGTCCCCGATCGTCACCGTCATTCCGATGCAATTGCTGTCCTATCACATTGCAGCTCGTCGTGGTCTTGATGTAGACCAACCGCGAAATCTGGCAAAATCCGTTACTGTGGAATAAGTTATGGGTAATGATATGAATCCCGAATCTTCTTTCAAAAGGGGATTCGGCGATCGGAGTTAGGGTCGATGTAATTCTGGGGTAAATCTGATTTAATAATGATTTAATAACTATGATGCTAACTAATAAATTCTCAAATTGTGACCAATCGTTCTCCTTATTCTAACCATTTTTAATTTAAGTTATGAATCAGCTTACTCTTTCAAAAATCACCCTAAATGATATTAAGCGAGTCGTTCAACTCAAAGAATTTGGGAGTCGCAGTTATGATTGGACGTTGGTTGATAATATTGAATTAACACCCCGAGAACAGACAAGATTGACAGAATTAGAAAGTACATTAGATGCCGATCCGGTTCATTTACTTAATGAATCCACCATTTGGGCACGGGCAATTTATCCGCTTTTGCAGCTTTCAGAACAGGATGATATTCGGGCATTATCTGGAGTTTCACTACAAGCCACCTATCAAAATTTTTCACTTGATGGCATTGCAGATGGTGTAATTGGACGCAGTATTACGGGACGGATTGAAGTGCCATATATCGTTATGGTCGAAGCCAAGCGTGGTATCGAAGGCCAAAATCCGATCGCTCAACTCTATGGTGAACTTTTGGTGGCGGCTCGATTGAATTGGGAGGTAGAGGAACGTGGGATTCAGGAAGTTTTTGGGTGTTACACAATTGCGGATAGTTGGACCTTTGTGCGGGCAATAGTTACCGAAATCGAGAGCGATCGGCCAACTCTGACGACTGAACATTCCCGCGAGTATGCTGAAAAAACAAGCGCATTTAAGATCTTAAAAATATTAAAATCTATTATCCAACATTCAATTCAATAGTCTCGCGGTAAGTTTCATAATGTTCTTACTGCTTCACGACGGGTCTCAACACCACCACAGACTTGGCCTCAACCCGCAGAGCCAAGAAGCCCCGATCGTTCAGCAGTTTCACCACTGCATTAGCCGCCGTCATCTCGCCCGTCTGCATTACAAATAAATAAGGCCGCTCACCATAGACCGCCACGCCCACATCCTGATTCAACACTTGGCCCAACTGCACCGCTACATCAGGCCGATTGTTGTAGTTCACCAACACCGCATACCCCGAACTTAATGCTTGTGGCTTATAAACTCCAGGGCTAAACCGCTTCCCGACACTGCCATTGCCTGCACTACCTGCTTTTGGCGCAACATCGGTAGTTGCTCCGATCATTACTGGAGTAACTACCGGAGCTAGAGCTTCAGGAACCGGACGAACGATCGTGGTCGGAATTCCCGTTGCTCGGATCAAATACTGTCCCCATGCCGCTGCCGATGGTTCACTCGCAAACCCTGCTACCCGCATTACCACCTCACCCTGATACCGACAAACTGTCGTCGTCGCATCTGTCGGAGCCTTCGATCGGAGCATCGCTTGAGCATCCAGCGTCCGAGCCGTTGCAAATAATAAAAACTCACTAGCACTGGGCGGTTGACAATCCCCGATTATCCCGGTCCCAGCCGCCAGAATTCCCGCAGGCTGTGCGATCGCGGCTGGAGAACCATACAAGGCCAAAACGGTCATCATTAAAAGTCGCTTCATCATCACGCCGCCCTCTACTTACAAAATATTATTCAAAATATTATCCAACAATCACGTCTGATGCGATCGCACTCGTCACGTCAGCGGCTTCAAATTCACCGACAAGCACAAACTCTAGCCGCAACTTAAGCCACGTAATAAAAGATTTGTTAGTCGAGACGATCGCCGCCGCCGGAGTGGGAACCTGTGATTTGGTAGCAGACAGTTGGGGCA
>JAJAYH010000233.1 GCA_026786325.1 Alkalinema sp. CAN_BIN05
AAATTCAAAGTCGCGGACTAGTAAATGCCAGTTACCGTAAACCCGATCGGACTGAAGCCCAGCCAGACATCTCGTATTATTTCAATGAATCTGCAATCAATATTCCCGATAGCAACACGATTATTGATTTAGAAACTTATCCTGCTCCGGGTCTGGCGATCGAAATTGCAGCAACGTCTCTGAATGAAGATCTTGGAACAAAACGACTACTTTATGAATCCTTGGGTGTTAAAGAATATTGGGTAATTAACGTAGAGTTAAATGAGATTTTAGCATTTCAAATCTTAGGCATTAACGGTAGTCAACGTATTTACGAATCGATTGTTTTACCTGGATTAGATCTGAGTGTTTTAGAAGAAGCATTACGATCGCGTAAAACCTGTGATGACAGCCAAATTATGTCGCAATTGCTGGTTCAGTTTCAAGAATAGAAGTATTGGACGATCGAGATGATTTAAGAGTATCTCTTTCCATGGGACGATCGCCCAATACTTCTCCCTCGCTGGCAGCCGACTACAGAGGAATCACCACTCCAGCAAACTTAAGCAGATCCGTAATCTTAAAGACACCATCTTTACTTAGAGTAGGAATCCATCCTGGATCTTGCCGCAGATACGACAATGAATCTCCCTGCATCAATCCAATCAAAACCTCCGCCACAATACGTCCCCCAACTGGACCCAAATGCCGCCCGCGCCCAAACCCTTCACGATCGACTTGGGCTTCACGCAGAATATAGAACCAAAGCGGTGTCCGTTTATCGAGGGCATAGGGCTGGAGATCTCTTAAATCACTTGGATCAAGGGGCTTCTCTCGCATTGCTTTCGCAACACTTTGTCCAGAGGGTATACGAAATGTAATGTGTCGCAGCATATTGCGGGTTGCTAGGGATTGTGGCTCCATTCCTGGAATCCCTGGTAGATCAAAAAGTGCTGAAGAAAGAATGGTATCAATCTTCTTATTGGGTCTTGCTCGTCCATCCCCAAAGTTGAAAAAAGTCTGCCAATCAATAAAGCGTCGGGCCGATCGTTTTCCACCTCTAAGATCCGTCGGATCAAGATCAGTTGCTTTAGGCGATTGTGGTCTACCATCATCCAGAAATAGCGCAATGAACTGCTTAGAATCGTCAGCTAATGGTCCAAAATTTGCCCGATAACTAGGACGAGCCTGAGAATGTCCAAAGCGATAGGCGGACACTGCAAATTCCACTGGAATAAAAGGTTCATTCCTCCAATTATAAAACTTTCGCCCCTCCGTCAAAATCTTCGTCACCAGCTTTTGTCCAACCGTCAACGGCAAAAACTCATTCACAATAATCCATTGATAATGCCAACGAACTAAACGCTGAGCTTCCGCAAAGATTTCATTAGCTGTGGTTAGTCCTGTTTCTTGTTTGACTTTTATAACAACTGCATTATGAAATTTCAAAAAGGCAAGATGGAGTTGTGAAACAATTAAATTTTCATCATTCCGAGGATCGCCAATTAATGCAGTATTCTGGCTATTTCGCGGCAAATCAAAGCGTCGTTTCCTATCCCGAGAAATAGCTTCAGAACCTGGAATTTCTTCAACTAAAAATGTAGTCAGTCCAGAATCAATGGATTGATCATATAGGTGAGGAGTTGCTTTTGGTCCCGCGCCATAGAGATTATCTAGTCCCAATGTTGGAGTACGAAAATTTGCGATCGTCTCTGGGTCTTGCTGTCGTTCTAAACTTGATGTTGGATCAAAGGTTAAGTCATGATCAATGAATTGACCTAGGAAGGTAAATCCAGCAGTAATATCTGGATTATTTTCATTTTTAACATTGAGTGCTGGATTGACAATCAACCCGACCGGATCATTCAGATCGTCCATGGCATCCATAATGCCTTTAATTTTCCCAATATCTTGAAGTGCTGCACGCAAAGTCGGATTGTCTGATGAGAATGCAGGCAGTGATGGGAAGAGTCGTCCAAACTTCCCTTGATCGTAATAAGTAGAACTGGGGGCATTATCCCCACCTAAAGGCATTGCTCCATGACGTGTCATAGGGTATGTACTCCTTGTTTAATGATTATAAATCTAATATTTTTAGTTCTAAATTAGTTAGGATAAGTGTGCTGGGCTTTATTTAACTAACTAATTTGAATTGTACTCATAAGAAAACCCAATTTTCAAAAAGTTGGAAAAAGAAATAATTATTTCTTTCTTTATAGGGCAAACAACGTATTGACAAATCAATACGTCAAAGATTATAAGTACAGAAATGATAGAAATTTAGATATTTTAAATTTGGATACTAATTGAAACCAAGATTATAATTCATATAGATTCAGTGTTCTAGGGACGATCGCGGATATTCATTAAATCAGGCGGGTCGATCGATCATCTTTTCTCCACAATCCTTTGATAATAAAGTTAAGATACTATATAGTTCCTTCGTGGGTGATGCCCTTATGTAAGGGCATCAGGAATAATCAGTAGTTCTGGAAGCGCTGTTCTGTAAGACTTCTAGATTGGGCTGTTTTCCCTACCGTTTAGACAAGATCATTCCACCTTCGCGATCGTTTCACCACCGCGAATAATTCGTGACACTAACTCAAATTGTCTATTGTCACTCGTGTAATATTCTTGGAAAATATCGATCCTAAAAGTCTGCCAAACTGCCAAACTTCTCCATCCGTCACAATGCTGTAAATAGCTAAATTACTAGCAACACCATTCAATTGTTGTGCTGCAACCATCTCGGCCAAACATTGTCCCCAACCTCGCACAAAATCATTCTGCTTTGCTTCAGCCACGAACACCAATGGGAAATCTAATACATTTTTTCCAAATTCCGATCGTTTTGCCACCACATAGTCCGGCGTTCCCATCAAGACTGAATCGGCTGAAATAGACTTGTGACTCCACAATGAATAGTCCCGGATAAAACTTTTACAAGCCTCCCGTAGCATTGGGTAAATCACCGCCTCGCACCGAGATGCCTCAGATGAAAAAATATCGAAGTTTTCTTGATTGAATTCAAACTCATTTACAAAATACTCAGATGGAGACTTTGGCGTAAAGGTCATAAGATCTTTCTCGACATACCGAATTTGATAGGCTTTCTGAACTTGATCTGCTGACTTGAAATCTGGAAATGCCATTGCAATATCTCCCTAAAAACATTTCTAAAAATAGTAGCTACGCGCCATTCCGATTCACGGCATCATCCACAACGCGATCGGACCAACTCCACCGCCCAGCCGATCGCCTCCGCCATACTCGTCCCATCCGCAATTCCTCGCCCCGCAATATCAAAGGCCGTTCCATGATCTGGCGACGTGCGCACAAATGGCAACCCGATCGTTGTATTCACGGCCCGATCGAAGGCCATCAACTTTACCGGAATTAATCCCTGATCGTGATACAACGCCAAAAAAGCATCCGCCACGCCATCAGTTTTCCCATGAAACCACGCCTGACCGGGCTTCACCCACATCGTATCCGGCGGCAATAAGCCAACCAGTGTCACGCCTGGAAATCTCGATCGCATCTCCTCCAGCCAATCATTGATCCAATTCATCTCATCCATACCCAACTGGCCTAATTCTCCGCTATGAGGATTTAACCCCGCGATCGCAATTGTCGGGGTCTTCAGTTGAAAATCTTGCTGTAAATGTTCAATTAATAGTTCTAATTTCTGAGTCATCAGAGCCGGAGTTAACGCCGTTGGGACTTGATTAAGCGGAATATGCGTCGTGGCTAACAATGCCCGAAGAATCCAATCGGACTGAGGCGATCGGCCCAGAAATGCCATGCCAAACCGATCGGATCCCGACATTTCGGCCAGAACTTCCGTTTGGCCTGGATACAAATGGCCCGCCATCTTCCAAGCCGACTTTGCGATCGGAGCCGTCACAATTGCATCAAACTCGCCCTTATTCGTGGCCTCGATCGCCGCCGCCAATGCCCGAAATCCCCCATCACCACTCGCCGCATTGCCCACACCGAGTTCTAAGCCCATCAGATCGATCGGCACCTCTAACAATGGATACGTTTCTGGATCCGGAACGTCACAACCCGATCGACAAAGCTGCTGATAGGTATCCTGAAAAATAGTCCGATCGCCGCAAAGCGTGATCTCTGCTGTCACCTGGCTTGATGCTCTCAAACCCAGCGCTTTCAAAATCACTTCAGGGCCAATGCTGGACGGATCTCCCATAGTAATGACAAGTTTTGGAATTCTAGGTGTGACTGCCATTTTTTCGATCTCCTGCGTTTCCATAACAGGTTTAACCTAACTGGTTTAGAATTACCTTTAAGAATCAATTCATCTTCTAGAGGAAACCAGTCATGGGAGAAATCCTAAACATCGCCATTTTGCCTATTATTCTTATCCCCCTAGGTTTAGCGCTGGGCTATGCACTGCTTAAGCTTCAAGGCGCTAGTCCAGAATAGGGCGTTGCCTGAAATTGGTCTTGTCATAAAAATTGACTCTGTTTTAGATAAAGCAGGGTCTGTTTTATGGGTGAAATTTCCGCTGAGGCTAATGATGGCCCGATCGGTCTGATGGAAAAGTTTACATTTCTCAGATTCATGCGCTAATCCCTGATAGAATTGACGAGAAATTTAACATTTTGTCACAACCCCACATGAGCATTTTAGTCGTAGGCGCTACCGGCACACTGGGAAGACAAGTGACGCGCCGCGCTTTGGATGAAGGCCACGAAGTTCGTTGTCTTGTCCGTAACTACAAGCGAGCTGCATTTCTAAAGGAATGGGGCGCAGAACTGGTCTACGGAAATCTGTTGGAGCCGGACACCTTGACGGAAGCTCTTGATGGGGTGACAGCGGTGATTGATGCGGCGACGGCGCGGGCATCTGATTCGTTAAGCATTCGGAAAGTGGACTGGGATGGAAAAGTTAATCTGATCCAAGCCATCCAAAAGTCGGACTGCGATCGGTATATTTTTTATTCAATTCTCGACTGTGAAAAGCATCCATCCGTCCCATTGATGGACATCAAGAATCACACCGAAAAATTTATCAAAGAATCTGGGCTGAACTACACCATTCTGCGTCCATGCGGGTTTATGCAGGGCTTGATCGGGCAATATGCTATTCCGATTTTGGAATCCCAATCCGTATGGGTCATCGGTAAAACTGCTCCCATGGCCTTCATGGACACGATCGATGTTGCGAAATTTGGCGTTCAGGCATTGAAAGTTCCTGAAACAGGTAAGAAAACCTTTCCAGTGGTCGGGAACCGTGCTTGGGACGGCTATGAGATCATTAATCTCTGTGAGCGGTTGTCGGGTCGGGATGCCAAAGTAAGCCAAGTTCCCATTCAGGTGATTCGTATTACCCGTCGATTGACCCGCTTTTTTGAGTGGAGTTGGAATGTGGCCGATCGGTTGTCTTTTGCTGAAGTGATTGCGACGGGGAATCCGTTGACCGCCGACATGGACGAAACCTACAAGACCTTTGGACTTGACGTGTCTGAAATGTCGAGCCTGGATGAATACATGCAGGATTACTTCAGCCGCATTATGAAAAAGCTCAAGGAAATTGAATATGCGATGGAGAAAGCCAACAAAAAGAAAGTCAAGAAGAAAATGTCTTGGTTCTAGTTGGGTGCTAGGTGAAGGCAGGATGCTGAAAGTTGCTTGTTAAGCTGAGTTACATTTAAATTGTGATATTAATGCTATGTATTACTTGTGGTGCAAGAATTTAGCGCTCTCGTCATTCCCAGTCTAAATGCTAAACAGCTTAGACCTGCAAGAGTCATTGATATCATTGTTACGTTTGATTGATTTCAGCCGTTTGGCTTTTGATATGGTCTGAGCCAGATCTACGATCGCAGATTAAATGTCGTAATTCTCAGCTCATCGGAGATAATTAAAAGTAACATTCAGTCTTTTCCTCCCTCGTAAGTACTTAGCATTGTTATGGCACCCGTAGAAGTTTTCTTTTCCTACTCCCATCGTGATGAGAAGCTGCGCGATAAGCTGGCACCCCATCTGTCTATGTTGCCGCGGGAGGGCGTGATTAGTGCGTGGCACGATCGCAAGATTGGTGCTGGGACGGAATGGGCAAAGGCGATCGACGACAATCTCAATTCGGCTGGGATTATTCTGTTGCTGATTAGCGCTGACTTCCTCGCCTCTGATTATTGCTATGACCTTGAGATGAAGCGGGCGATGGAGCGGCATGAGGCGGGTGAGGCGAGGGTGATTCCGATTATTTTGAAGCCTGTTGATTGGAGTAGTGCCCCCTTCAGTAAGCTTCAGGCGTTTCCCAAGGATGCCAAGCCTGTCACGACTTGGAGCAATCGGGATGGAGCCTTTGTCGATATTGCTAATGGGTTTCGGGGAGCCGCCGAGTCAATGGCAGCGGCGGCACGCGATCGTCAACTAGCCGCATCAACAGCAGCAGAAGTGTCTCTTCCGACTGCGGTTCTTTCCCATCCATTCGAACTGGAAGAAGGGGGTGGTCAGGTGCCATTGGATTCGCCGTTTTATATGGAGCGCCCACCGATCGAGAAGCGCTGCTATGAGGTGATCGTTAAGCCAGGGGCATTGATC
>JAJAYH010000234.1 GCA_026786325.1 Alkalinema sp. CAN_BIN05
ACTCAAGGATCCGCAAGACCAGCGTGGGTTCAGAGATGCGTTAATTAGTCTCGGTTATACGGTTCGGACTAAAATCTTGAAAGAGTATTATGACGATACTTCGGGCCGCTATTCGCAAAAAGCGAACTTGGATATTGAAATTGTTGTGGATATGTTCAGTACAGTTGATCAATACGATCGGGTGATTTTGTTCAGTGGTGACGGAGATTTTGAACGAGCGATCGAGTTATTGCGGGCTAAAAATACGCATATTACGGTAGTTTCGACCGAGGGAATGATTGCTCGGGAACTGCGAAATGTCACCGATCGGTACATTGATTTGAATGCGATTCGCAGCTATATCGAAAAGGCTGATTACTGAGAGCACCCTTCCCCGGACGCGACGGAAGTTCCGCCCAACCCCACAATTGTGGTCCCACCGACAGAACCTATTGCAAAACCAATACGACGAACAATCTAAATTAGCGTTCTAGATTATTTGCCCAAAATCCCAAAATTTTAGCCCGTTAGCCTACCCGATCGCCAAAATAAATGCCCAATCTTCATCCCAACAAGGCTCTGGAAAAAGATAAACGAGGGTTTTATTAATGTCCTCCTCCACATCGGGCATATCTTCACGGGCAAACCAGCCCATGAGTTCCAGCACATCTCGATCTCTCAAGGGCGTAATAGGATCCGCCGAGGTCCAATCAGAGAATGAGGACCACTTAGTGACGGAAGATCCGGTTGGGGCCGCCTGATTGAGATACGATCGCCAAGGATTAGTTAGAGGCGTGGATTCCATCATGAAACTGATTTGAACTGATTTGAGCGGAATTCCATGAGATTTCTTTAGAAATTAACTTTACACGTTTCCTGGGAGCGGGAGAAGCGTACTCCTTTGGATGGGATTGCCGTTTTCCGATTCAAGAAGAATCTTCTATGCTTAAGAAACGATCGCACCATGCTTCGTCGTTTAAACTCTGTATGATCGTTTGTCTTACGATAAATTATATTAACTGCTTAGGATTTGACCTATGAATTCCCTTCCTCCCACAGAGCCAGCCTCGACCTATCGGGCAACGTCCGCACTGCCTCTAATTGGGGCGGGCCTTCGGAAGTTGCTGTGGATTGGGCTTGTTATTTGGATACTGGGGTCTTTGGGGTTGGGGTGGCTAGTGAAGGCCGTCGGAGCGTTGGTAATTGTATTGGTGGCGCTACCGATCGCGGGCGTAATTTTTGGGTTTTGGTGGATCCGAAAAAATATTGCAGTGGGAGATTGTCCAGTTTGCGGGTATACCGTAAATGGTGTTAATGGAAGCCAACTCGAATGCCCTAGTTGCGGGGAAGCATTACGAGTTGAAAATCTTCAATTTATTCGACTTGCAACCGATGGAACAATAGATGTGATGGCCGTGGATGTGATGGATGTGGATGTGATGCCACTAAGGACAATGGATGTCTCAGCGATCGATGTCTCGGCGCAGTCTATTGATTAGATAAATACTTTAAATAAATAGTAATGAGGCTCGGCCATGTTTCCGAAAGTCCACGGCGATCGGCTGATAGACTAGCACTTGATTCATCCATCAGAACAAGAGAGTCCAAATCACCGTGGCACAGGTTGTTTTTGAGAATGTCTATAAAAGCTATCAGAAGAATGGAAGTGATGACAGCCAACCGGGCGGGGCTGTGTTGCGAGCCATTAATCTTCGGATTCATGATGGCGAATTTATGGTGTTGGTGGGTCCGTCGGGCTGCGGGAAAAGTACATTGCTGCGGATGATTGCGGGGCTTGAAGACATTACGGGCGGGACGATTTCGGTGGGCGATCGGGTTGTGAATGCCTTGCCGCCGAAAGATCGCGATATTGCCATGGTGTTCCAGAGTTACGCGTTGTATCCCCACATGACGGTCTACGATAATTTGGCCTTTGGACTTCGGCGGGCCGCAAATCAAGACGATCGGACAACGGTCGGTAAATCAATGGATGGTAAATCGGATAGTAAATCTAGAGCAACTCTCCATCCGGCCATTGAGACATTCGTGGTTGAATTTAGTCGAAAATTACCAAAAGGCTGGCAATATGTCACCGATCGCGAACGGGAAATCGATCGGCGCGTCAGACTTGTGGCCCAGTCCTTGCAAATCGAAGGCTTACTCACCCGACTCCCCAAGCAGCTTTCCGGCGGTCAAATGCAGCGAGTTGCCTTGGGTCGGGCCATGGCGCGGAATCCCCAAGTTTTTCTGATGGATGAGCCGTTATCGAACTTGGATGCAAAACTTCGGGCCGAGACCCGATCGGAAATTGTCCAACTTCAGCGAAAACTCGGAACCACCACCATCTACGTTACCCATGACCAAACCGAGGCGATGACCATGGGCGATCGGATTGCCGTGTTAAATAATGGCCAAATTCAGCAGCTCGCAACCCCATTAGAACTGTACAATCGCCCGGTTAATCGCTTTGTTGCCGAATTCATCGGGTCGCCGCCCATGAACTTTATTCCGGTACAAGTTAAGGCTCCCCTTTTGATTCAGGGCTTAGGGAATGAACCGGGAAATGAATTTCGGATGACGCTAATGGAAAAATATGAACCGTTGTTAGCTGGATATGATGGCCAGGATGTTCATTTAGGTGTGCGCCCGGAGCATTTTAGTTATGGCGTTCCGGCTCCAAAAAATATCTCCATTCAAGTGGAAATGACGGAGGCACTGGGTAGCGAAACTTATATTTATGGACGTTTGATCAATAGTTCAGAAACAATTAGTAATATAAATATCCCGATCGTTGCTAGAGTGAGCGCCGATCGGGATATTCGGGTGGGAGAAATAGTATGGCTGTCGATCGCACCTGATAAGCTACATCTGTTTGATCCAGGAACGGGATTGGCCATTCGCTAACTAAGCAGACCAATTTAGCTAACCAAACCAGTTTGATGCCATGAGGCTAGGGTCGCTAATGCTGGGCACTTCATGTTCAAGAGACTGACCTCTCAGAAGCTGACTAATTCCCCGATGAATGGTGGTTTCAACATTCACAAGAATGGCCGTTGGCGAGGCAAGCGTGAATTCATGGCTGGTAATATCGACGCTAGTGTAAATGCTAGGAACATGGTTAAGAACGTAAGCAACGAGTTCTTGACGATGATCTGGGTGGGCGAAGATTTGCTGATAGGGATGGTGTGGGTAGGTTTCTAAGACCTCGTTAATCTCTCGCTGGATGATGCTTTGGGTTTGGTTAATTAGAGTGTTCATAAGATGCCTGAAGTGTAGTTAAAGGGCGAAATCAAACATGGCTTCCTCACACTTTTGATTATCATGCGATCGATAATTTAATGTTTGTCTAATACTTTTGATAGCTATGCGATCGAATTAATAAATCCTATAACTCAATCATATATACATAGCTACACTAGATTACAAGGAATCCAATTAATTCAAGATTCTTGAATTCTAACGATCGCAGAAAAATATCGATTAGGTTCATCTCGCATTAGAACTTTGAATCTGAACTTAGGGTATCAAGTAAACATGAGGAACTTCTGAGGATTGGAACAAGTCGAGTGAATTTATGATCTGAATTGAGATTGCTAGATCATATAAATCGCTCTCCGATTCATTTTACTTTCTATCTTCTTCAAAGATAAATTCAGAGGGTGATATTTCTTTTTGCAAATCTCTTAGAAGCGCCTGAAATTGTTCTCCGTCATCTGCATTAAGTAAGGCAGGATTTAGAAATCCCAGTTCAATATGTTCGGCAATCTTGGAGGCTTTCATAAACCCGAAGATCTCCAACGAACCTGACAGCGTGTGGGCTTCCTGTCGTGCGGCTACTAAACAGTTACTTTCGGCGGTGGCTTGGAATTCCGGGGTAAGCAGGCTGGTAATGCCCACCTGAACCGTTTCGATTTGGAATTGAATTCGATCGTACGACTGCATCCAGATTTGTCGGATTAGTGCTTGAGTCGGTTCTGGATCAGTTTTTCGGATAGCCATAGTGTCGGTGTCCTTAGAAGACGATTGATGAGTAGGAATATTGGTAGTTTCAAGCGCAGTTTCAGGCAAATCCACGATGGGGCAGGACCGATTGTGCTGCTGTTGATTCAGAAGATCCATCATGGCTACGGCTGTTTTCGGGTCATCTTCAATTGATAATATTTTAACCATGAATTATTGCTGTCTATCAAAAGTGTGATTTATGGATTGTCTTCAACTTAATAAAATATCAATGCCACCAATTCAAGATTCTGATGTCGAATTTAGTTGAAGCCTTAAACTGGAAGATTAATTGTGTTCTTGAACACGATTAATTACTATCATTACCTTAGATTGATTACTATCATTACTTCAATTAATTGGAGGCATAAAACTACAATACCTTACTTATAACTTATCTATCTGGCTTCAGAGTACTCCTGAAAATGCAACGTATTTATTAAGTAATTTAACAGGTATAAATTAAAACAAACATAATATCTAAGTAACAAACTTTGTTACT
>JAJAYH010000235.1 GCA_026786325.1 Alkalinema sp. CAN_BIN05
CACAACTCCCAGCGCAGCAAATCGTAGCGCCTTCAATTGAGTTGCGACTCTTCCCACTGCTCACTTCACCCCTCAACCGACTCAATTCCGATCGGGTCTAAGAATTGAATCAGATTTATTTTACTTTCAACTTGTTCAAAAAAATATACTGATCATCGTTTATTTCTGGGAACATTGAAGTACATAGCAATTCATTTAGCTTCCCATGCCCTCAAACTTCACCTTCCTCCGCACCCCCTTCCCCCAACTCTTCGACCCCGCCACCCAAGCCGAACGCCTGATCTTCACCTCCCCTCGCGCCAGTTGCTTCTATGCCCGCTTCGCCCTAGAACAACTCGTCCATTGGCTCTACGCCCACGATCCCTATCTCCAACTCCCCCAAGACACCAACCTCGCCGCCCTAATCCACGAACCCAGCTTCAAAGACAACCTAAAACCAGGACTCTTCGACAAAATCCGCATCATCCACAAAGTCGGCAACACCGCCGTCCACGACGCAAACACCATCACCAATAACGATGCCCTCCGCCTCACCGAAGAACTCTTTCACATCACCTACTGGCTCACCCGCTTCTACAGCAAAAACGGCAAAACCCTACCCACCCTCAACTTCGATCGATCGCAAATCCCCCAAACCCCAAACCCCGAACCCTCACCAACTCAACCCCAACTGATCGCCCTAGAACAAAGCCTCACCCAAGCCAACAGCCTGCGCCACCTCGCCGAAACCAGACTGCAACAAACAGAAGCCGAACTGATCACAGCCAAAGCCGAACGGGACACACTCCTCGCCCAAAACACCACCACCCCCGACAGCCATAACTACAACGAAGCCGACACCCGCCGCTACCTCATCGACCCCCTCCTCAAAGAAGCAGGCTGGAACCTCACCGCCCCCAACAGCACCGAATTCCCCATCCAAGGAATGCCCAACCAAAAACCAAACGACAGCGGCAAAGGCTTCGTAGACTACGTTCTTTGGGGCGACAACGGCAAACCCCTCGCCCTAATTGAAGCCAAACGCACCACCAAAAGCGCCACGAGCGGCCAACACCAAGCCAAACTCTACGCCGATTGCCTAGAACAACAATATCAACAACGCCCGATCATCTTCTACAGCAACGGTTACGAAAGTTTCCTCTGGGACGATCGCGACTATCCCCCGCGCCAAATCCAAGGCTTCCTCAAAAAAGACGAACTCGAACGCCTCATCTTCCGCCGCACCCACCGCAAAAACCTCAGCAGCATCACAATCAACGAAAAAATAGCAGGCCACGATCGCCCCTACCAAAAAGAATCCATCCGCCGCATCACCGAAAGCTTTGAAAACGATCGCCAACGAAAAACCCTCCTCGTCATGGCCACCGGAACCGGAAAAACCCGCACCGCCATCGCCCTAGTCGATCTGCTAAACCGAGCCAACTGGGCGCATCGCATCTTATTTTTAGCCGATCGCACCGCCCTCCTCAACCAAGCCTACCGCGCCTTCCAAACCCATCTCCCCAGCGTCACCCCCATCAACCTCACCCAAACCAAAGACATATCCGGCGCAAACGTCATCCTCTCCACCTACAAAACCATGCTCAACGCCATCGATCGCAATCATGGCAACAGCGATCAGCGATTATTTGGAGTCGGACACTTTGACTTGATCATCGTCGATGAAGCCCACCGATCGATATACAAAAAATATGGCGAAATCTTCAACTACTTCGACGCACTCCTAGTCGGACTCACCGCCACCCCCCGCGAAGAAATCGATCGTGACACCTACCGCATCTTTGAACTCCAACCAGGCGTTCCCACCTTCGTCTACGAACTTGACGATGCCATAAAAGACCAGAATCTCGTCCCCCCAAAAGGCGTAACTATCCCCTTCAAATTTCTCCGCACAGGCGTGAAATATAGCGACCTTTCCCCCACAGAACAAACCGAATACGAAGAAAAATTCCGCGACGAAGACACCGGAGAAATGCCCGACACGATCAACGCCGCCGCCCTGAATCAATGGCTATTCAACATCAACACCGTCGATCAAGCCCTAGAACAACTAATGCAGCGCGGATTAAAAGTCAACAGCGGCGATCGTCTCGGCAAAACCATCCTCTTCGCCCGTAACCATGCCCACGCCGAATTCATCCGCGATCGTTTTAACCTCAACTATCCCCACTACAACGGCCACTTCGCCAAAATCATCGACAGCCACGACAACTATGCCCAAAAACTACTCGACGACTTCAGCGAAATTAATAAAGACCCCATTATCGCCATCTCCGTAGACATGCTCGACACCGGCGTAGATGTCCCCGAAGTCGTCAACCTCGTATTTTTCAAACCCGTCTTCTCCACCGTCAAATTCAACCAAATGATTGGCCGAGGCACACGCCTATGTAAACACCTATTTGGTCCCGACCAACACAAAACCGAATTCCTCGTCTTCGACCTTTGCGGCAACTTTGAATACTTCGAGCAAGACATCCTCGAAACCGAACAAAAACTCCCCGAAACCCTAACCACCCGCCTCATCAAACACCGCCTAGAACTCGCCACCCGCCTCACGATCGCCACCCATCCAGAACTCGACCCACCCACTTCAACCAAGACCCAAAAAGTCAGTGAAAGCCCCGGCAGTTACCTCTTAAATGCCGCTCCTCCTCTCCTCACCAGCCTCCTAGACGAGATGCACCGTCACGTCAGCACAATGCCCCACCATAACTTTCTCGTGCGCCGTCAATTGCAGCAAGTCGAGATCTTTAGCGATCGCGATCGCTGGAACAGCCTCAACGAAAACGACATCGCCACCATTTCCGACACCCTCGCCAGCCTCCCCAACGGCATCCCCCCAAGCGCCCCCCTCCCCAAAGAATTTGATTTACTCTGTCTAAAACTGCAACTCGCCATCCTCAAAACCTCCCCCAGCTACGAGCGACTGCGCGATCGGGTCCGAGACATCCTCAGTCAATTAGAACTGAAACCCGATCACCCGATCATCAAAGTCCATTTAGATTTAATTCAATCGGCCCAAGAAGAAGCTTGGTGGACTGATATTACGCTCCCCATGGTGGAAGAGATTCGAGTGAACATCCGCGACCTAACAAACTTTATCGATCGCACCCAACAAAAGACCGTCATCACCGACTTTAGCGATGAAATGGGCGAAATCCAAGAAGTCGATGTTCCCACCCTGCAAACAGGCTTCAGCCCCTACCAATACCGCAAAAAAGTAGAAGCCTACATCCGCGCCCAAGCCGACCATATCACCATCGCCAAACTCAAACGCAACCATCCCCTCACCGAAGCCGACCTCACCGCCCTCGAAGAAATGTTATTCACCGCCGAAGCCATTGAAAGCCGCGATCGCTTTGAAATCGTCTTCGGCAAAACAAAGAGTTTAAAACGTCTGATCCGCGAAATGGTCGGACTCGATCGCAGCGCCGCCAAACAAGCCTTTGCCCACTACCTAGAAGGCATCAAGCTCACCGCCAATCAAATCCGCTTTGTTGAAAATATCATTGACTACCTGACTCAAAACGGCATCATGGATCCGGCCATGCTCTACGAAGCCCCCTACACCGATAGCCACAATCAAGGGCTAGACGGGATATTTGGCGATACCGAAGCAAATAATATTATTTCAATCATTCGATCGTTCAATTCTTTGGTAGATGTCGATTTCTCACAGCAAGATGCAACTGCATAACCTGATCCAACCAAACCCAAATAGTTTAAGGAACTCTTCTTTTTCGTAGTATTTTTGGCAGCCCTAATTTTCTTTTGTCCGCACCAGACGCTAGAATATTGAACACTTCGAGGGCTATTCTGCTCCGAGGTTCTCACAACACTTCAAAGGTCTTGAACTTATGTCTAGCGAACCTAGATCTAGCGAACAACTTGGTCAAAACCTGGACCAAAAATTAGGCGAAAAACTGTATGAAGGGAAAGCAAAAATTCTCTACGCCACGGACAATCCTGATGTCTTGCTGACTTATTTTAAAGACGATGCCACCGCCTTTAATGGTCAAAAAAAGGACAGTATTCGGGGCAAAGGCGAAATTAACAACGCCATTTCTGCCCATTTGTTCAAACTGATGGAATCTAAAAATATTCCGACCCATTTTGTTGAAATGCCATCCTCAACTCAAATGTTGGTCAAAGCGGTCACGATTGTTCCTTTGGAGGTCGTTGTCCGAAACATTGCAGCCGGAAGCTTATGTAAACAAACAGGGCTGGAATTGGGCAGCGCTGTCGAGCCGTCTTTGGTTGAGTTTTACTACAAAGATGATGCTTTGGGTGATCCATTGTTGACGATCGATCGGATTCGGCTAATGAACATCGCTAGCGATGATGATGTGAACACATTGCGGACCATGGCGCTACAAATCAATGATGTTTTGAAAGAATTTTTTAATCAATGCGGGATTACCCTAGTCGATTTCAAATTGGAATTTGGCCGCGATCGTAGTGGAAAGATTTTACTTGCGGATGAAATTAGTCCCGATACTTGCAGATTATGGATTCAAGGGGAACCTGATCCGAAAAAACGCGTCCTAGATAAAGATCGGTTCCGTCAGGACATGGGAAATGTCGAAGAGGGGTATCAGCAAGTTTTAGAACGCGTGCTGAAAAACTCACCTGTCTAATAATTTGTAATAACTTCGGTTTAATTACCTTTTAAACCCGTTGGTTTTCTACCAGACTTTCGACTTGCTCCCTTTCCTGATATTGTGAACCACTAAGTTACGGAATACATCGTAGCGTTGGCTACGAGTTTGAGTTGAACGGTCTGGTGGCATAACTAATGCACCAGATGTTAATGACTGGCTATTGGTGTGATTTAGGAGTGAATTGATCGTGCGTGATCGGCGTTTTTCTCAAGTTTGGTTAGTTCTGTTGGCAACCACTGCGGCGATCGCAGTCCCTGAAGTCCACCGCGCAGATGCGTCAACCGACTCTCGGTTGGGGACAAACGGCACCCAAATACGACAATCTTTATCATCGTCTGAGTCTGAGTTGGCCAAATCTGTTGCCAATGTCCCAGTCGCAGCGTCCATTGCAAATAAGCCACTCGTAACTCGATCGATCGCTTACATAGCCACTGACTTGGCTGTAATGCCAGCCGAACCAGCGATCGTCACTCCTACACCAACGGTTTTGGCTCAATCTGGCCAAGAATCACCCACCCAAATCAAAATTACACCTGACGGTCTTGTCAAACCACCGATCACTCAACCGATCGAGACTCCAACCCTAGCCGCTCCCCAAGTTACGCCGACTCCAAGCCGCGCTCCAGAACTCCCCACTATTACGACTCCGCCCGGTAGTCCTGCCCCTGAACTTGGATCGGAAGCCCGCGTTCTAGTCGGTGAAGTACTGGTCACGGGAGCTGGTAAGCAAGAACTCGAAGACGAAGTTTACCGCGTCATCAAAACCCGACCTGGTCAAACAGCAACCCGGACCCAGCTTCAAGAAGATATCAACGCCATTTTTGCCACAGGCTTCTTTGCTAATGTGCAAGCCGACCCCAAAGACACGCCCCTCGGTGTTCGTGTCACCTTCCAAGTCCAACCCAACCCCATTTTAAAGGGTGTCCGGGTCGATGGCAGTGCTTTAGTTCAACAAAATACCGTCGATGAGATCTTCAAGCCTCAATATGGCAACACGCTCAACTATCGCGATCTTCAACGCGGCGTGCAGGATTTGACCAAGCGCTACCAAGACCAAGGTTACGTGTTGGCTCAGGTGACTGACCTGCCTAAGGTCGCAGACGATGGCGTGGTGACGTTGCAAGTCTCGGAAGGCAACATTGAGAAAATCCGCGTTCGGTTCTTCGATAAAGAAGGCAAGGAACGGCTAAACAAAGAGGGTAAGCCCAGTGGCAGTACTCGTGATTTCATTGTGCTGCGGGAAATGGAAACCAAGGCAGGTAAGGTCTTTAACCGGAAAACAGCAGAGAAAGATCTGGGTCGTTTGTCGTCCTTGGGACTATTTGAAGACGTGAAATTGTCGCTGGATCCAGGAGAAGATCCCCGTAATGCGATCGTAAACGTAAATGTCGTCGAACGGAATGCGGGATCCATTGCAGCCGGAGCTGGGATCAGTTCAGCCAGTGGCCTGTTTGGCACCATTAGTTACCAACAACAGAATCTGGGTGGAAACAATCAAAAACTCGGTACAGAATTTCAACTGGGCGAACGGGAATTACTGTTTGATGCAAGCTTTTCCGATCCTTGGATTGCCGGAGATCCATATCGCACCAGCTACACGGTCAACGGGTTCCGTCGTCGTAGTATTTCTCTGATTTATGACGGTGGTCAGAATGTTCAGGTCTCCACGGGTGGTACCAACACCGAAGTTGCTCGAATTTTGCGGACTGGATTTGGGGTTAGTTTTGCCCGCCCACTCTCTAAAAATGTCTTTGAACGATCGCCCTGGACTAGCTCTCTCGGAGTTCAATACCAGAGCATCCGCCTCCAAGACAGCAATGGATCACTAATCAATCCCACGGCCCCACAGTTCCGTCGTGATCCCAATACTGGAATTTATAACATCGCAACAGGCGCAACAGGCGCAGACCTCAGCACCAGCGGCACCAGCCGAGATGATTTGCTGACACTTCAGCTTGGTTTTGCCCGAGACTTGCGTAACGATGCCCTGCGCCCAACCAGTGGATCTATGTTGCGGTTCAGTACTGAACAATCCGTTCCGGTTGGCAGTGGCAGCATTTTCTTCAACCGTCTACGTGGCAGCTACAGCCAATACATTCCAACCCGTCTCCTGAAATTCTCGCCAGGATGTCGTGCCAATGCTAAAGTCCCGGACTGCCCTCAGAGCTTTGCCTTCAACATTCAAGCCGGAACAGCTCTAGGGACTTTACCCCCCTACGAAGCATTCGCTCTTGGAGGAAGTAATTCTATCCGGGGTTATGAGGAAGGCGATGTGGGAGCAGGGAAGAGCTTCCTGCAAGGGACGCTAGAATATCGTTTCCCCGTGTTTTCTGTGATTTCGGGGGCGCTGTTTGTCGATGCTGGAACTGATTTCGGGACTGGAACTTCAATTAAGGGAAATCCTGCTGGACTGCGAGGTAAACCGGGCAGTGGCGTTGGCTACGGACTCGGGCTGCGGATTCAGTCGCCCCTTGGTCCGATTCGGATTGACTACGGATTTAGCGATCGTGGTCAGGGCCGATTCCACTTCGGGATTGGTGAACGCTTCTAATGGCGAGTTTAATGGCGACCATTGTCCCCACAACGCTAACCACTTCCGTCACTTGCAAAGGAGTTGGGCTACATTCCGGTGAAATCACCACTGTGACGTTGATGCCTGCGGTGGCTCGATCGGGAATTCGATTTGTCCGATCGGACTTACCCGATCGGCCTGAAATTCCCGCCCAGGTGAACTTAGTTCAACAGACCATGCTCTCCACCGAACTCGTCACCCCACACGGCAGTGTTCGGACCGTAGAGCATCTTCTGGCCGCATTATGGGGTGTTGGGATTACTGACCTTCTGATTGAGGTTGATGGGGGTGAGATTCCCTTGCTGGACGGGGCTGCGATCGAATGGGTTAAAGCCATTGAGTCGGTGGGGACTCAATCCGTTGGTATCGAGCGCGATCGGCATGTTCTCCAAGAGCCGATTTGGATTCACGAAGGCGATATCTTTGTTGCAGCCATCCCATCGACCGAACTGAGGTTTAGTTATGGTATCGACTTTGAGCTGAAGGCCATTGGAAATCAGTGGTACAGTTGGTCGCGAGCAATAGAGGCGTTTTCAATTGCGATCGCCCCGGCCCGAACCTTCGGCCTCGCGCACCAAATCGAACAGCTTCAAACGGCTGGTCTAATCAAAGGCGGAAGCCTAGATAACGCCTTAGTTTGTGGCCCAGATGGTTGGATTAACCCGCCCCTGCGATTTGCAAATGAACCCGTTCGTCATAAACTCTTAGACTTAATCGGTGATTTGAGCTTAGTTGCAGATTTACCGATCGCCCATTACTTGGCCTACAAAGCCAGCCATCGTCTCCATACCCAATTGGCCCAGAAGCTGGTCGCGCTTTAAATTAATCACGCCCTAAAAAAACCTATGCCCACCACTCTAGATCCAACCACCATCAGCGAAGCCGCCCCAGACATTGCCCCAGACATTGCCCCCGATACAGCACCCATCAAAACAACCTTCTCCGTTGAAGAAATTCATCAGATGTTGCCCCATCGATTTCCCTTTGCATTGGTCGATCGGATTATTGACTTTGTGCCCGGAAAACTGGCTGTGGGTCTCAAAAACGTCACTATGAATGAACCCCAATTTCAAGGTCATTTTCCAGGTCGCCCTATTATGCCAGGGGTTTTGATAGTAGAGGCCATGGCTCAGGTTGGCGGCGTTGTCTTGCGACAGATGGCAGACATGCCCGATGGATTGTTTATGTTTGCCGGAATTGACAACGTTAGATTTCGCCGTCCTGTGGTTCCTGGAGACCAACTCATCATGACTGTGGAACTGATTTCTCTGCGGGGTCGTCGTTTTGGAAAGATGAAAGGACGCGCTGAGGTGGAGGGCAAGCTAGCCTGCGAGGGAGACTTGATGTTTGCCCTTGTGGAATAGAAAGTTGGACCATAAGTTCATGCGATACATGTCGTAAAAGAAACTCTGTGGTCTAATTGTCTTACTCAGCACCTCACACACCGTTCATCACCCAAAACCGCCTACGATCGTCAGCTTGTGTAAACATACAGTTAAAGTTTCAAACCTGACCCGTTTTTAATTTCAACTGACTTGGAACCGTGGCTCACTACTGATGTTTGTCAGGCAATCACACCCTGCGATAGGTTCTATGGCAACCCTGATTCATCCGACTGCTGTTATTCATTCCGGCGCTGAACTTCATCCGACGGTCCAAGTTGGACCCTATGCGGTCATTGGGCCTAAGGTCAGAGTTGGCGCGGGTACAGTTATTGCACCTCATGTTGTCCTTGATGGAGATACTCACATTGGCGAACGAAACCAGCTATTTCCGGGGGCAGCCATTGGGCTAGAACCGCAAGATTTAAAATACGACGGATCGCACGGTCCAGTTCGGATTGGCGATGGCAACCAAATTCGAGAATATGTCACGATTCACCGTCCCACACGCGGCGACGAAATCACCCGAATTGGCAATAACAACCTGATCATGGGCTATACCCACATCGGTCATAATTGCATTCTGGAAGATCACGTCATCATTGCCAATTCCGTGGCTCTAGCGGGACATGTTTATGTGGAATCCGGAGCCAGAATTAGCGGAGTTTTGGGTGTGCATCAATTCGTTCATATTGGCCGTTTATCCATGGTCGGCGGCATGACCCGGATCGATCGTGATGTGCCGCCGTTTACGATGATTGAAGGCAATCCATCGCGAGTGCGGGCCTTAAATTTGGTGGGGCTGAAACGGGCCGGCATTGGCGATTTAGAAGACGGGGAAGTGTTGCGATCGCTGAAGCAAGCCTTTAAACTTCTCTATCGATCGGAATATACGTTTGCTGAATCTCTCGAAAAACTTGAAACATTGAATACTAATGATTATGTCGAGCATTTAAGCAAATTTATTCACCTGTCGCAGTTACCGGGTCGCCGGGGTTTGATTCCGGGTCGAGGGTAAGTTGTGAAAGGTGTTCTGAAAGGTATCGTGAAAAAACGAATTTTTATTAGTACAGGAGAAGTTTCCGGCGATCTCCAAGGTTCAATGCTCGTGACGGCATTGCTTAAAAAAGCGAGGCTTGAAGGGATTGATTTGGAGATTGTGGCGTTGGGCGGCGATCGAATGGAAGCGGCTGGGGCCAATCTCTTGGGCAATACGATCGCCTTAAGTTCCATTGGACTATTGGAGGCTGTGCCTTACATTGTGCCGACATTTAAAATGCAGCGCTATGCTAAGCAACAACTTCGAGAAAATCCCCCTGATCTCGTCATTTTGATTGATTACGTTGGGGCCAATCTTGGCATGGGAAAATTTGTCCGATCGCAGTTTCCAAATTGCCCAATTGTTTATTACATTGCGCCCCAGGAATGGGTTTGGTCGATGAATGACAAAAACACCAATCAGATTTTAGGCATTACCGATCGGTTGCTTGCAATCTTTCCTGAAGAAGCACGATATTACAAAAATCAAGGTGCAAGTGTGACCTGGGTCGGCCATCCACTAGTCGATCGGCTTGCCTCAGCCCCCACTCGTGAAGCGGCCCGCAAGAGCTTAGGTATTCCACCGGAAGAACAGGCAATTATTTTATCTCCGGCCTCCCGCAAGCAAGAATTAAAGTTTCTGATGCCGACAATTTTTGAAGCGGCACGAACTATTCAAGCCCAGGTTCCAAATGTAAAATTTTATATTCCCCTAGCCCTCGATCGGTATCGCGAAGCCATTGAACTTGCGGTTCAATCCTATGGTTTAAATGCAAAACTAATTTCTAGAGAAGATACCCAAATGGCGATCGCAGCGGCGGATCTGGCCATTACAAAATCGGGTACAGTAAATCTCGAACTTGCGCTTTTAAATATTCCTCAGGTTGCCATTTACCGAATTAGTCGTTTTACTGCTTGGGCTGGACGCAATATCCTCAAGGTCAAAATAACGTTTGCCTCGCCCGTGAATCTAGTGCTAATGCGAACAGTTGTGCCAGAACTATTACAAGAAGAAGCCAATGTGGATCGGATTGTTAAAGAATCAATAGCGCTTCTATCCGGTCCAGCCCGAGACAAAGTACTGCAGGATTATCAAGAAGTTCAGCAAGGTCTGGGAGCGATCGGGGTGTGCGATCGGGCTGCTATTGAAATCTTTGCACTCTTTTGTTAACCATAAGGTGAGCAAAATTTCACTTCTGTTTTAGGTGAGGTCCGATCGGATACCGTTTGAATTTGGAATTGCCGACTTTCAGGGCAGATCACAATGCCGCCCCGATCGAAGGCATCCGTCAAAACCACGCCCATAGCTTCTTCCGCATTACCGGCTTCGGGTTTGACATGGGTAGCGATCGTAGATGAGTTGGGCTGTCTCTGGATCCACATAAGGCAAGATGGGCAAAGCCTACATCTTCAGAAGGATTTCGTATTTTACAATCTTAGATTTTTAGGTTCACCAAATCCCTAGGTGATTCGAGACCACTTTCATCCCAAAGTTAAGTTGACAATACCGAACGAGACTGAGCCTCTACACCACTAATTACTAATCCAACAACTCTCGCTTTATGCTGAGTCAATTGTTCTAAACTGTCATTCACTACGTTCCGCGCACTGAGTCCCTGACGAACCACAAATAGCACGGAAGGAACGATCCGTTGCCATCAGTGCTGTTTCGCTCGTCAAGCTAACCGGAGCACTGTCCACTAATACGTAATCATAACGTCAGTTTTGGA
>JAJAYH010000236.1 GCA_026786325.1 Alkalinema sp. CAN_BIN05
CGACTGCGAGTTTGTTGGCGTTGGCCCCGTTGATGAAGCAGGGCTTGATTGTGCCAGAGACTGCCATTATTGATGCAAAGTCGGGGGCATCTGGCGGCGGGCGAACGGCCAAGGTGGGGATGCTTTTAGCGGAGGCCGATAATGCGATCGCGCCTTATGGTGTGGCTCGGCATCGACATACGCCGGAAATTGAGCAAATTTGTAGTGATTTAGCTGGGCGTGAGGTCTGTGTGCAATTCACGCCGCATTTGGTTCCGATGGTGCGCGGTATTTTAGCAACAGTCTATGCAAATCTGCGAGATCCTGGGTTGGTTCGAGAGGATTTGATAACTATATATAGGGCGTTTTATCGGAATTCGCCTTGGGTGAAAATCTTACCAGCGGGCGTATATCCCCAGACGAAATGGGCGGCGGGGACGAATCTTTGCTATATCAGCATTGAGGTGGATCCGAGGACCGATCGGGTGATTGTGATGTCGGTGATTGACAATCTGCTGAAGGGTCAGGCGGGTCAAGCGATTCAATGCCTGAATATTATGCAGGGCTGGGATGAGATGTTGGGCTTACCGAAGTTGGCATTCTATCCTTAAAAACGGTTATTGAAATTCTCCCAAATTTAAATGAATTCGGGAGAATTGAGGAAATTTGTTATTCGACGAAAGCTATCTAGTTCCTATCGGAGATATAAAATTGTAGTTTGCTTTCCCGACGCTACGATCGAGAATACCCATCGTTTTGGCTGGAAAGTCGTTCGGACCCGCAATAAACAACGGCTTACCATCCGAGTCTCCACACCAAATGCTTAATTTTTCATCCCAAAGTCCAAGATGGGATTTAGCGGCTTCGGTGAAGTCGGGATGTGGTGACATCTCTAAGCTATTCGCATAGGCAAGAGAGCTAAGGACAATGGCTTGGGCTTGTTCTAGGGTGATTGTTTTCAAGTCGTTATCAAAGGCTTGAAAACATTTTTCCTTAAATTTGGGATATTCAGATTCAGAGATTTGCTTCGGTCCAATTACATTTTTAACGCCTAAACAGTAATAGTCCACAAGATAATTGCAAACCATCAATTTCCCAGGACGACTTTTTCGGGCTACAACCACGATCGTTAGTCCCCCAGTGCCGTCCATGCTATTGGAGCGTTTAGGATGTTGTTCTCCGAGAGTCAGGAATCGATCGTCTGGAAAATTATTCGGGATTAAACATTCATAAATCGGTGCCATTTCGCCACGATCGAGACGATCTTGGGCAGATTGTTCACTCTCCGATCGGATGATGGCGGTAACTTCAGCAGGTCGAAGTCCCAATTTACGGGCAATTTCTTTAGGAGTAAGGCTTTGGACTCGGAGTGCCAAAATCTCTTGGGTTTGTTCGGGTGTCATTGGTTTACTAGTCGGTAATCGGGAATAAATTTAAATACCCCCGCTCTTTTAAAACGGGGGCAAAAGAGCAAAGTTATTTACTCAGTTTACAAATTTGATTGGTTACAAATTTGATAGTCTCTACACCGCAGCTTTTAAGCGATCGGCATCTTTGACCAAGAATGCTTGCAATTCAGCAAGATCCTCATCTTCGATTTTGGTTTGCATTGGGCAGAACTTCGGTCCACACATGGAACAGAATTCTGCGGTTTTATAGACATCTTCTGTAAGTGTCTCATCGTGGTATTCCCGAGCGCGTTCAGGATCCAAGGACAATTCAAATTGACGATTCCAGTCAAAGTTATACCGAGCGCGGGACAATTCATCATCACGATCGCGGGCACCCGGACGATGACGGGCAATATCCGCTGCATGAGCTGCAATTTTGTAAGCAATCAAACCATTGCGAACATCTTCAGCATTCGGCAAACCTAAATGCTCTTTTGGAGTCACATAGCAAAGCATTGCCGTACCATACCAGCCAGCCATCGCGGCACCGATCGCACTGGTAATGTGGTCATAACCGGGCGCAATATCTGTGACCAATGGACCCAGAACATAGAAAGGTGCTTCAGAGCATTCTTCCATTTGTTTTTTGACGTTGAATTCGATTTGATCCATGGGCACATGTCCCGGACCTTCGACCATGACTTGCAAATCATCTTCCCAAGCCCGACGGGTCAAGTTGCCCAGGGTTTTGAGTTCTGCCAATTGGGCCGCATCCGTTGCATCATGACTACAGCCAGGACGCAATGAATCACCCAGACTGAAGGTAACATCATATTTTTTGAAAATATTCATGATGTCGGTGTAGCGCGTATACAGAGGATTTTGGCGCTTGTGATGAAGCATCCATTTGGCAATGATTCCGCCGCCGCGAGACACAATTCCGGTGAGGCGAGTACGCGTTAAAGGTAGGTGTTCAATCAACAATCCGGCATGGATCGTCATGTAGTCTACGCCTTGCTGTGCGTGCTTCTCGATGATGTGGAGGAAATCGTCTTCGGTGAAATTATCAAAATTTCCGTGGACGCTTTCTAAGGCTTGGTAAATGGGGACGGTACCGATCGGAATTGGAGACGCATTAATAATCGCCATCCGAATTTCGTCTAAGTTTCCGCCGCCCGTGGAAAGATCCATCAGCGTATCTGCACCATATTTCACGGCTAGGGTGAGTTTGGCGATTTCTTCATTGATGTCCGACGAGTTTGGAGATGCACCGATGTTTGCGTTAACCTTACAGGTCGAAGCAATGCCGATCGCCATCGGTTCGAGATTGGGGTGATTGATGTTGGCTGGAATCACCATGCGGCCCCGTGCCACTTCATCCCGAATTAACGTTGGGGAAAGTTTTTCACGTTTTGCAACGTAATCCATTTCCTCCGTAATCAAACCCTGACGGGCGTAGTGCATCTGTGAAGTATTGCCATGTCCTGCACGTTTCGCAATCCAATCTGAACGCAACATATGACTCTTCCTTAAAATAAACAGCTTCCCTTCGCTGGTATTACCCAGAGACAACAGACCGACAACAATTCTCGTAATCTGTAGCCCGTTTCAGGTTCTAAGGGTGGTTTCTCAGCCGATCGTTTTTCGGCACCCCTAGCTATGTAAAAATCCTACACTGTTTCTAGTGTTACTGTCCCACATCACATTCAAGTTCAACTTCAAGAAAAGCGGGCATCTCTAAGGGCTGACTATGCAAAACCATTGTTGTCGTCTGATTTTCTACGAACCCAATCCGTTCATAAAAGGCTTGCTGATTGGTCGTCATGAGATAAATGCGTTCCACTCGACTGAGGCGCGGATGGGTGATTAATGTCTGCACGAGTTTGCGCCCAATGCCTGCCCCTTGATAGTTGGGATCGACTACTACATCCCAAATCGTAGCGCGGTAAACTCCATCGGATGTGGCGCGGGCAAAGCCGATGAGCGTCGTGCCATCCCATGCCGTAACGATCGGGTCACTATGGTCGAGAGCCGTCTGAAGATCCTCAAGAGTCCGATCGCTGGCCCAAAATGCGACGAGATTAAATAATGCCTGAAGCGATCGCAACTCGACAAATTCAGGTCCAACCCGCAACTGAACGGTTCGACAATCCACGTCCTTGGTAATATTGTTGATATTGTCTACGGTCTGATGTTGGATGGACGGATGATCTAACCCAACGTTCGACTCAGATTTCAGCTCCGACTTTAACTCAGATTTCGGCTCCGACTTCGCCTGTCTCATCCAATGCACCTGCGTAATGTTGTGGTTATCATTGTGGGCACAGTTCCCGGATTTGTGAAGGGGCTGTCGAAAATACCTGATAGCTGTTGTTCTTCTTTTTGATGGTTTCCCATGTCCCGATCGCGTCTCCGCCGAACAACCCGCCGTCAATCTGGTCCTGCTGTGGTGGGATTGGTGATGCTGTTGATTTTGTTTACATTAATGATGGGGATTGGCCTTGCCCAAGCGCTGGAGCCAAAGAATAATCCATTGTTGCAAAGTCCTAAGTTGCAAAGTCCTGACATTCAAAGCAGCCCTAGCATTCAGAGCGCAGAAATTGGGACGGTTGACCCGGTAAGCGATCGCGATCGTTTAGGCCAAGAGCTTTACTTAGAGTCCCGCCGAAGTTGCCACATTGGAATTCCACCTGCTGTCATGCCCACTCAAACCTGGCAAGCATTGCTTCAGGATCCGCAACACTATGGCGTAACAATAGAGGTTCCCCAAGGTCCAGAGAGACGGATTATGTGGAACTACATAAAAAATGCATCGCGTCCGATCGCCAGCACAGATGAACGAGTGCCCTACCGAATTTCAGAATCGAGATATTTTAAAGCGCTCCATCCAAAAGTAAAACTTGCAACAAAGTCAACGCTGACCACTTGTATTACCTGTCATCCGAGTGCCCAGGCGTTTAATTTCCGTAAACTGTCGGCAGAAGCTGAGGCACAGCCAGAGAAGTAAAAAAGGTTTATAGAACTCTTAACTACAAACTCTTTAAAAACTCGATCGCACTGGCCCGATCGTTCACCACCTGATCCAACGTCGCCACTCGCAATTGCGTCAAAATCAGCTTCAACTCCTTCCCCGGCTTAAACCCTAATTCCTGTAAATCTTTACCCGACAACATCGGTTTAACTTGCACGTACTCCGTTAAATACTTCCAAATCTGACACCGCCAAGGATCCTCACTTCGCGCCGCAATTAAAAGTAATGTCACCCGATGACCTGTGGTCGGTCGTAGAC
>JAJAYH010000237.1 GCA_026786325.1 Alkalinema sp. CAN_BIN05
GAACAGATCGCTCTCGGTGTGAATCAAAAATTGATGTTAATCTAAAGAGCATTGGCGTTCTGAGGAGATTGTTTTATGCAGAAACTAGTACGCATTACATTTAATCCAGAAGTGATGGGTGGTAAGCCTTGCATTCGGGGAATTCGGGTAACAGTCGGGACGATCGTTGGATTACTTGCCGCAGGACGATCGATCGATGAAGTATTAAATGCCTATCCTTACTTAGAGTCAGCAGATATTTATGAAGCACTAGCCTATGCTGCATGGCGATCTGAAGAAATTGAAGTCCCGCTGATATCGGCATCAAGATTCTGATGCGAAACCAGGATTTAATGCCAGATGTCATTGGTGAGATAGTAGTTTCCGCATTACGACAATTTGAGACTCAGTTATAATCAGGGACGTTGGTGACGATCGATACAACACGATTAAGAGTTCGTCTTTTACCGATCGGCGATTGGGAATACAGAAACTTGGTAAGACTAACTTAAAATTCTAAATATTGAAGCGATCGTTGGCACAGCCTTCCGAAAGGAATCGCATCCACTACAATAGGCAATGTGAACCGATCGGAGAACAACCATTACCGTCCGACAACCCCGATATTGCAAAGAAGAGTTTGCCCAGCGCGGCGACGCTCTTTATGAATCCCAAATTCTTTCCCAAGTTGAAGAAGGAAACCATGGGAAAAATGTGGCGATTTGCTAACGTAACACTACGTGAACGACATCGAAACGGGTGCTTTTGAAGTAGCTGATGCTCCCCGTATCGCCGTAGATCGATTGTACGATCGCTATCCTGATACACAGCCTTGGGTAATTCGCATCGGACATCGGGCTGTATTCCGTATTGGTAGTCAGAATTTGAGACAATCGAGATGATGTTTGGCGTGGTGAGTGAGAATTGTGAGGCGATGCTACCGATGGCCTGCGACCGACCGTAGGTCATCGTCCTTTGTCATGGCAACACGTCCAATCGAATGGTTAAGGCACTAATTGACACGGGATTTACAGGCTTCCTGTCACTGCCATTGTCGATGGTTGAATCGATGGAATTACCCTGGAAAGGGGAGGTGCGATCGGTGTTTGAACCCGATCGTGGTCCTGTCTAAAGCCTTTAGGAACGGTTGTATTTCAAGAACACCTGTATAATTATTGCAATCTTTTTATCAAAAGTTGGGTTTGAGATTCGGGATGGCACATCAAAAATCGTTCGGATTGGGTCAAAGCAAGACAGCACGTTCCTTTCGTGCTTCACAAGCTCTCGCTCAGGGAGTGTGGACGGTTTTATTAAGTTCGGTCACTTGTGCCACGGTTTTGGGTGTGCCCTCGATATCGGGTTCAGTGAATGTGCGTGATATTGCCATAGCCCAAATTGCAACGCCCTCGACAGCACCTAAGGCTACTCCTGTTCCTACTGCGGCCAGTAATAATCCAGGCGTGGCTAAGAACGGCAATTCTTCAGATTGGACATTAGCTTGGTTGCCATGGATTCTGGGATTAGGGCTAATGGGCTTAGCTTGGTGGTTATTGAAAGGTGCGGAAGACGACGCGGCTAGTTTGCCCGTGGAACCGATCGTTGACTCTACCGTACCCGTCACAGAAACTTTAGATCCAGTTGTGCCCGTTACAGATTCAACATCAGTTACAGACGCAACAACGATCGGCCCTATCGATTCTGTTGATCCAAATATTTCGACAGCCGTTGGTACAGCCGGGGCGCTCCTAATTGATGAAAATCCCCGTTCATCAGAGCCGACAAGCTCTACCAATCCGGTGGGTGTCGCTGCCAATACGAACGTAGCACCTCCGATAGTCGCGGCCCTCATCCTTCCCCATGAACCGATTACACAATTGCCCCCAGACACTTATGCGCCGCTAAATGCTGTGTCCCCCACAACAACACCGACTGCGATCGATCCGACGATCGTCCCAAATAGTCCCCAACTGAGTCAACCGGATCCTAATGGATTACCTATTACTGCTGGAATCACAGCCGGAATCGCAGCCGGGATTGGTGCGGCAGTTCTTGGAAAGAAAACTGCTAGTTTGACCGCAGACCAGTTGGCTAACGTGGATCAGGATCTTCCTGATTTGGCCAGCGGATACGGGGAAAGTCGAATTGTCCTGATGCCCCGCGATCCCCAATGGGCTTACACATATTGGGATATCCCCGACGAACATCGTCAATCGTTGCGTTATCTTGGCGGCCAGCAGCTTGCACTTCGGCTCTACGACGTAACGGACTTAGACCTACACAAGAACAAGTCCCACAGCGTTCAACAGTATGCCTGTGATGAATTGGCGAGAGATTGGTACTTGCCGATTCCAGTCAGCGATCGGGACTATATTGCAGAAATTGGGTACATAACAGGTTCGGGGGAATGGCTCCTCTTGGCCCGATCGAACCGAATCGCAATTCCCCCGGTCTACCCAACCGATTGGATGGACGATCAAACCATCACCGTGGATTGGGAAGAACCCTTACAAGGCAAGACCTTCCTCCAATTTGTCCCTCCCGGAAGTGCCGAACCTGAAACCAACGATGCATTCCATGACCAAATCTTTAACTTAGCCTACGGAATGGACCAAGAATCGCGGATCGCGGGATCGCTCTTTGGAGCCATGTCCCAAATGCCGTCAGAGTCGTTGAGTTCCTTTGTCTTCCCGGCAGGCGCGGGGCTTTGGGCGAATGAATTTCCCATGGAATTAACCGCATCAGGGATTGGCATGTCAGGAATTGGTATGTCGGGAATTGGCATATCAGGAATTGGCATGGGTGTATCGATACCGCCCGATCGATCGCGGAAATTCTGGCTGGTGGCGGATGCGGAACTCATTGTCTACGGCGCGACCGAACCCGATGCCCAACTCACCATAGACGGTGTTCCAGTGCAACTCACACCGGAGGGAACCTTTAGAATTCAACTATCGTTCCAAGATGGCAATTTAGATTTTCCCATTATGGCGATCGCAAAAGATGGCCAACAAATGCGACAAATCCGGATGACCTTCGATCGGAATACACCATTACGTAAAACAAATAGTAAAGAGGATGCTACGGACGAGAATTATTAATTCATTTGAATGGTTGGGATAGCTTATAAATTTAAGCCGATGGATTCGCTTTATAAATTCAGTTTATAAAGTGAGTGAATCCAAAGCCAAAACTTAGGACACAATAAAAGAGCCTTATCTGTTTCCCATAATTTTATGAGTCTTCCTCCAGCCGACGATGTATTTTCCAAGGGATTTAAAGCTGGAATTCAAGTTTGGCTAGTTTTTCTACTAGCGTTTTATATTCTGAGGTATCCTGCACCGTTGAGCATTATGCTGGGGGCTATAGCTGGGGTTTCGGCTGGATTTATTGTCGGTTGGTGGGCCGCAAAACCCAATGCTGTGGTGGAGGAAATAGTTGAAGAAGATAGCCTAGAAGAAGTGGCCCAAACCCGATTTCGTAAGCGGCGTACCTATGCACGGATGCGTAATTCTCGCAATAAGCCTGAGGTGAAATGGGACTGGAATCTGGTGAGAGATAATCTAGCTTTTTGGCGACGATCGTAGTTCACCATATTTAACTCATAGTTCAACTCATACTAAAAAACGGAAGATCCACTTCATGAAGCAGATCTCCCGTTTTATTACGTAATGAATTAGCCCGATCGTCCAGTCAAGACTAAGCTTTACGTCGTTGTGGGATCAAAATCATCACCATCTTCGTCTTCATCGTCCGCATCCGGTTGAACCACAGAGTTTGCAGAAACAACAGCACCCATTTCCAGTTTTTGACGAACTAGAACTTCAAGTTCCTTGGCAAACTCAGGCTTCTCTTCAACATACTTAATCGCGTTGTCACGACCTTGGCTGATGTTATCGCCGTTGTAGCTATACCAAGCACCCTTACGAGTAATCACACCTGTTTCTTCAGCCAGGTCAACCAAACAACCCAACGTCGAAATTCCCTTACCAAAGATCACATCAAATTCTGCAATTCGGAACGGAGGTGCAATTTTATTTTTGACCACCTTCACTTTGGCTCGAATTCCGTACTCTTCATTTCCTCGCTTCAGAGTCTGAATCCGACGAATATCCAACCGCACAGACGCATAAAATTTCAGAGCTTGTCCGCCCGTCGTCGTTTCAGGGCTTCCATAAGTGACACCAATTTTTTGACGCAATTGGTTCAAAAACACCACCGTACAGCCAGATTTACCGATGCTCCCGGTAATCTTTCGCAGCGCTTGGCTCATCAAACGAGCTTGCAAACCAACGTGGTGATCGCCCATTTCGCCTTCGATCTCGGCCCGAGGCACCAGCGCCGCCACCGAGTCAATCACGACAATGTCTACTGCTGCCGATCGTACCAATTGGTCCACGATTTCCAGAGCAGATTCTCCAGTATCCGGTTGCGACACTAGAAGATTATTAATATCCACACCGAGCGCAGCGGCATAAGTGGGGTCGAGGGCATGTTCTGCATCGACAAAGGCCGCAATTCCGCCACTACGTTGCATTTCAGCGATCGCATGAAGCGCGACAGTCGTTTTGCCGGAGCTTTCAGGGCCATAAATTTCGACCACACGACCGCGAGGCAACCCGCCGCCCAGCGCCAAATCCAGGGTCAACGCGCCACTGGGAATGGTCTCGACTTTCATCCGGGTCGCATCACCAAGGCGCATAATGCTGCCCTTGCCGAAGTTACGTTCAATTTGCCCGAGGACAAGACTGAGCGCTTTTTGTTTTTCTGCACTTGCCTTGCTAGCGGCATTATCCGCAGGGGTTGCTTTTGGTGGCATTCTGGAACTGTCCTTAGAACGTGTGGAATTCTTTGAACTTGGCAAATTTTCTGCCACTGATAGATCGACTTCCGCAACGTCGGTCACGGATGTTTCTAATTCTAGCGATTCTTTAGCCAAGGTTCTTACCTCACTCTTATATCACAGTTGTTCTTCGATAGAACAAACATATCATAGACTCTTGAAAGTAGAACAAATATACTTATATAATTCACAAAGCAATTTACAAGGCGGCTTACAAAACAGCGCTGTAAATAATTGGTAACGCACCTTACACCGTACTCACTACATAATTGTCTCATGGGTTTGAGAGGTAGGAAATGAAAGACTCAATAGCAAAAAAAACAGCTCAGACCACGGGTATAGTCAAATCTGGCGCATATAAGCCTGGATTTGATGCGGCATTACGGCTGGATGGATTTGAGTTGGATGGGCTGGATTTGAGCGAGTTCGCCGGATCTGGGGTGACTGCATCGGGGCGATCGGCTACCAGTTCTAAAGCCGTTTCTCAAAGCGGATCCAATATTCCCCAAGGCACGCTGACCGTGGAGAGCGTCGCACTATATATCAAGGTCTGTTTGGAAGACGATTTAAATCTTCAGAAGATTTGGGTGTTGGGCGAGATTTCTAGCGTCAACCGTAGCGGGAAAGGCACCTATTTTACACTGCAAGACCCAGCCTCAAATCAAGCGATCGCCTGCGTGGTTTGGAGTAGCTACGATCAACGGCTTGAGGTGAAGCCCCAACCAGGAGAACAGGTTATTGTTCTCGCCAGCGTTAAAACCTACGCGCAACAAAGCCGCTACCAACTAAGCGTCGTCCAAATCCGATCGGCGGGCGAAGGGTTGCAGGCGTTGCGGTATCAGCAATTGCGCGATCGGCTTTATGAAGAAGGTCTTTTTGATCCCGATATTAAATCGTCCTTGCCCAAACATCCCCAAACGATCGCTGTCGTCACGTCCCCGAATGCAGCGGCCTGGGGCGATATTCAAACCACGCTACTCAATCGCTATCCCGGTTTAACGGTGTTGCTATCTCCAGCGACGGTTCAAGGTGAGACGGCCCCGAATTCCATTGCTAAAGCGATCGATCGAGTGATGGCGGATGGACGGGCGGAGGTGATCATTTTGGCGCGGGGGGGTGGGGCGACGGAGGATTTGGCTTGCTTTAATGATGAACGGGTGGTGCGGGCGATCGCAACTTGCACTATTCCTATTATTTCGGGCATTGGACACGATCGTGATGAGTCTCTAGCAGATTTGGCAGCAGATTATGCGGCTCACACCCCCACGGCAGCGGCTGAAGTCGTGGTTCCAGACCTTCAAGCATTGAGGGATCAGCATTTGCATCGGGTGATGTCTGTGCAAGACTCGGTGAATTATGCGATTTCCTATCATCAAGACAAACTTCAGCAATTCCAACGACGGCTGCGACTGGTGCGGCCCGATCGGCAACTGGACCAAGCCCAACAGCAACTCCACTGGCTCAAGCAACAGATCATCCAATCCATGCGATCGCAGCTTACCCAACACCAATCCACCCAGACCCGCCTGGAAACCAAACTGACAGCACTTGATCCCCATGCAGTTTTGGCGCGAGGCTATGCGGTGGTGCGATCGGAATTAGCCGACCAGCAGACGGTGGTGAGATCTGTAACAGACTTGACGATCGGGCAAATGGTCGAACTGCAATTGGGTGAAGGGCGGGCGACGGCAAAAATCGTTGCGATCGATGGTATTGCGATCGACCGTGTTGCAATCGACGACTAGAATTCGCTTCAATCAAAAAACTCAGTAAACAACAATCTCAGGAGAATTTTAAAATGGCCGTCTCACGCAAAACCAAAACCACCGAACCCTGGAACTACGAAAGCACCGTCGAAAAAATTGAAGACATTCTGGGACTGATGGAATCTGGGGATATGAGCTTGAACGATGTGTTTGAACAGTTTGGGGTTGCAGCCGCGTACTTGAAGGAGTGCGATCGTTTTTTGGGGGAACGACGATCGCAGGTGGATCTACTAATTGAACAGTTGACGGATGAACCAGACTTCTAAGACGATGAACCTTAACCCTGTTCAATAACACTGAGTAACAAAAACTTTCATGGCAGCAAAAATTCCCGTTACAATAATTACCGGATTTCTGGGTAGCGGCAAGACTAGCCTGATTCGCAATATCTTACAAAATAATCAAGGTCGTCGGATTGCGGTCTTGGTGAATGAATTTGGAGAGCTAGGAATTGATGGTGAATTGCTAAAAGCTTGTCAAGTTTGTGATGAGGAAGATGGCCCGATCGTCGCTAGCAACATCGTCGAACTCACCAATGGATGCCTGTGTTGCACCGTTCAAGAAGAGTTCTACCCCGTCATGCAGCAACTCCTAGAGCGCCGGGATCAAATCGATTGTATTTTGATCGAAACCTCTGGACTCGCATTACCAAAACCCCTAATCAAAGCGTTCAAATGGCAAGACATTCGCCATGCTCTCACTGTTGACGGTGTGGTGACAGAGGTGGATTGTGAAGCGGTCTCAACCGGAACATTGGCGCAGGATTTGGCAGCACTCGAAGCCCAACGCAAAGCCGATCCCAACCTGGATCACGAAACCCCGCTTCAAGAACTATTTGAAGATCAGTTGGCTTGTGCGGATTTAGTTGTATTGAACAAGTCTGATTTGGTCACAGAGGAAGAACTACAACAGGTTCAAGCATTAGTCCAAGCGGAATTACCTAGAGCCGTGAAAATGGTCGTCCATGGGCGCAATGACGAAGATTTACCCAACGATTTACTGTTGGGATTCAATGCTGCCGTAGAAGATAATTTAGCCGATCGTCCGAGTCATCATGATGCCGAAGAAGACCACGATCATGATGAAGAGATTGATTCAACACATATTGTGCTGGATGCTAGCTTTGATCCCGTGTTCCTACGTGAACGATTGGAGACGATCGTACTAGAGCAGGAAGTTTATCGAGTCAAGGGTTTTGTTTCGGTCCCGGACAAGGCCATGCGTTTGGTGGTTCAGGGCGTGGGATCGCGGTTTGAGGACTTTTACGATCGTTCTTGGAAGCCAGAAGAGCCTCGATTGACTAAGCTTGTCTTCATTGGCAAACATCTCAACCGATCGCAAATTGAAAATACTTTGAAGGCTTAGTCAAGGCTTTGACGTATGAATTCAGCGGTGAAGGCGTATAAATTACAAGTTTTCACCGCACACATCAACCAAATAACAAAGCGATCGGAATCGTAATCCTACAAATTGATCATAAAGTGGATTGATTTTACACATTGGTGGAATGTGTGCCACTTTGCGACCTAAAACGATGACATCGCGTTCAAATGGACATTGGGCTGGGATCAGCTTACAGAGTAAATGAGCACGGTCACGATCGGTAATTTCCACATTGTCAATCCAGTTGCGAATTGGTTTGAGCAATGTATCTAAGAAGTTCGGTGTTGGAGCATTAAACGAAGAAGCTAAATTGAGTTCAGACATAGAAGAGATTACCTGAATGGTTCATATCCGAACATGTCATCTATCCGGCGTGACCTACTTAAGATACCCATCTACTTCTTCAAATTCCGTAAAGTTAGCAGCGAATACGAAGTTTTTTAATGAAGAAACAATGGAAGTATCGCGATCGTATATCTGCCGTAAGCACTGAGTTATTGATATTTTAAAATAGGGTAAAATTTTGTATTAGTCCTTACTTTTAATGAATTAAACAGAATTGGGTTTTGGGTTTAGTTTGCTTTAATGCAAATCCGTGGGGATCGCCTTAAAAAGTTGCGTTAGAAACTTGGACAGCACACAGTATAATGATGGCGGTTTATGCTCCGTGCAAGCTTTTACTGTCAAAAAATATTCTGTTTGAAAGATTATGACTCTTCAACTCCGCGTCTACGTTCCACCCCATCCCCTGATTAAGCATTGGCTAGGGGTTGCTCGTGATGCTGGAACGCCGTCGGCTTTGTTTAGAACTGCGATGACAGAGTTAGGTCGTTGGTTAACTTATGAGGCAGTCCGCGATTGGTTGCCGACGATCGAAACGACGGTCCAAACTCCTTTGGCACCTTGTCCCGCAACCTTCATTAATACCGAAATTCCGGTTGTTGTTGTGCCTATTCTGCGGGCGGGTTTGAGTCTTTTGGATGGGGCGCAGTCGTTGTTACCGTTGTCGTCGATTTATCATTTGGGTATTGTTCGCGATGAGGCCACGCTTCAGCCTAGGTGTTATTTGAATAAGTTCCCACAGCGCTTTAACCCGCAAACCCGTATTCTGATTACGGATCCGATGTTGGCGACGGGGGGGACGATGACGATCGCAATGGATGAACTGACGGCCCGTGGTATTGATCCCGGTAATGTGCGGGTTGTGTCGGTGGTCGCGGCCCATGCGGCGTTGCAGAAATTAAGTGTGACCTATCCGAGCTTGACGATTTTTACGGCAGCGATCGATGAGACACTGAATGAGCAAGGCTATATTGTTCCAGGATTGGGCGATGCGGGCGATCGGACCTTTGGCACTTAGACTTTGAGCAAGCAATATTTCCCAGGAACAAGATGTATCAGGTGGATGAATTATGAGTCAGCAAGATAATTTCTCTACTGGATTTCTCCTCGGTGCCGTAGTTGGGGGCGTTGTGGGTGGAGTGTTGGGATCGATTTTGGTGAAACGGTTGCCGAATGATCAGGTGACATTAGATAAGAATGATCGGTTGCCGGATGTGAAACCTGCGAAGCGGCCACTGCGATCGGCTCCGGTGAACCGTGAGGAGACAATAGCCACTAATTCTGAGACTGCTCGTCGGAGTTTAGAGGATAAAATTGCCCAGTTGAATGATGCAATAGATGATGTGCGGGATCAACTGAAACAAGTCGGTGGTAGTGGTTCATCCAAAGAAGGACTCCCATCAAGTATGGGGAACGATACTATTGGATTGGAACTGATGGCAGACGAATCTTAGGCCATATGAATCTTAGGCCAGATGAATCCTAAGGTGGGTAATCCTTAACTCTGGGGTGGGTCCAGATTTATCCGAAGTGTGGGAAACTCGTTAAAATAGAAATTATCTACATAGCTTGGAACTGATGAGTTTCATATGAGGAGCGCGCAATGACATCAAGTTTGAATCCTGCAACTATTATTTCTTCATTTTTGGGCATCTACAGCACAATATTGTTGATTCGTATTCTGTTGACCTGGTTCCCAAGTATTAATTGGTCTGATCAACCGTTTGAAGCCGTGGCTCAATTGACTGACCCATACTTGAATCTGTTTCGATCGATTATTCCACCATTGGGCGGATTTGATATTTCGTCAATTTTGGCAATTTTGGCATTACAGTTTACTCAAAGTATAGTTGAGAGTCAGTTGACCAGTGTGTTCTAGCTAACTTAGCTGTAATTTAGTGTTGTGTGGGCGATCGTATCTGATGGATACGATCGTTTTTTAAATGGATGTTTTAAATACTAGTGGCGCGAAAGTTCTTATGGCTGAGAAACGAATTATTCTTTGGTATCGTAATGATTTGCGGATTCATGATCACGAACCGCTGTGCAAGGCGGCGAAGTCTGGGGCGAAAATTATTCCGGTGTATTGTTTCGACGAGCGGCAATTTGAAAAAACACTGTTTGGGTTTGCAAAGACCGGAGCATTTCGGGCACAGTTTTTATTGGAATCTGTGGCCGACTTACGGGCTTCATTACGATCGCTCGGTAGTGACTTGGTGGTGCGATCGGGAAAGCCTGAAATCGAAGTTGCAAAGCTCGCTCAAGAGCTTGAGGTATCATCAGTTTATTTCTATGAAGAAGTGACAGTGGAAGAATTGTCCGTGGAATCGGCATTAACAAATGCATTGGAGTTAGTGAAGATTCCAATTAAAAAATTCTGGGGACATACACTATATCACCGAGACGATTTGCCCTTTGCCGTTAGTGAATTGCCTGAATTGTTTACGAGTTTTCGCAAACAGGTCGAAAAAGAATCTACAGTGAATGCGCTATTGCCATCCCCGCAACGATTGGCAGCGCTGCCGGATACAATTGATACGGGCGAGATTCCCACATTAGAACGCTTTGGCCTAGCTATTCCTCAAAAAGATTCTCGTCAACAAATCGAGTTTCGGGGCGGAGAAACAGCGGGAATCGATCGGGTGAATGAGTATATTTGGCAGCGCGATCGGTTGAAGATTTATAAAGAAACGCGAAATGGA
>JAJAYH010000238.1 GCA_026786325.1 Alkalinema sp. CAN_BIN05
GTTTGTGAACTCGACATGGGCATCGGTCAATACCTTCAGTGGTACGCCGTTCGTCTAGAGAAATAGCCTTTAAATCACGCCTTACATGAAGAATGTTCGCTTATTTGGTGCTTCGGTTTGAAATTCCAGATCAGCACATTCCCCAGGCGAGGTGACGATCGCGACTTCCACAGAATCCTCTTTATTAGAACTTGGCGAAACCTTGACCTTGACATCTGGCCCAAAAAAGCGAGTCATCTTGTCCTCTTTTCCTTTCCAGGTTTCTAAATCAATCAAAGGCGACTCAAATTCCATTACCAACGTATAAAAACCTCCCGTCAGCGTTTCCCAAATCCCACTCATCACAGGCCGATGATCCGTCGTTGGACTCATGCCCAATGCACCCAACACGGCATCTAAATGAGCTTCTTGACCATAACGATACCGCGTCACATCATTAAAAATTTGAAGCTGAGTCTTGGTTGCTTGATCCGGGCGCAGGGCTAACACTTCGGACGATGGCTCCACTTTAATCGGGACAGGCTTCAGTTCTGCGGCTTTCAATGCAAGGCCACCCAGCAGTAGGGGAATCCCATAGAAAAAACAAGCCAAATTTAACGTCGGCTGATTCGTTGCATAAGCATAGACTCCAACCGTTGTCATTAGACCGCCTAAACTTTGCCCAAGAATTGCAAGAGGAAGTTTGCGTAGCATGGTCAATACCTGCCCTTGATTAAAAGTTAAGAAATGTGAATATGTATTCCATTATCTAGTGAGATGGCACGACTGCGATCGGGAATCAGGAAAACTCGCCGTTCTTACGTTAACTGTTTGAGTGAGTTCTATTTTCGAGGTTGTCTCCGTTTGGAGGTGGCGACTCTTCTAGGCGGAATAGATAGCCTGGGTTTAGAAAGACCTGTGCCCCGCAGCAATCGTCGCCAAGTCTTTGGTTGCCAAGGTTCTACCATTCCAGCCAAAAAATCGGTCCAAGGCAATGCTAGATACCTGGCCCATCCCCAACAAAGAAGGCTATTGAACGCCAGAAAAAATTTCACAACACCAACATTGTTCGGCCAGTGAAACGATGTGTCCGTTACGGTATAGACCGCCAGGGAAGCTGTCATGCCGATGCTTAATCCGATGGCGAATTCTTTGAATCGTGGCGCACGTAAACTGATTAAACCGAGAACTAGTGGCAGCGCAAAACTTGCGGTTATGGGATTCAGGTCTCCATCGCCCTGAAATAAGCTCCCCAGTTCCGATACCGTACTACCCAAAATCCGAAAAGGAATCTGGGAGGCATCAATTAGATAAATGCCGCGTAGTAAAAACAGACCACAGCTACCCACACCTAACCAAAACCCGATCGATCGTCTCATTCTGCCCAAGGTCATGGCTAGTCCGATCGCTAACCCCAGTATCATTACTTTTGATGTCGCTGCAATTTCTTGTTCATCTATCCAAAACCGGGGATCAATGTAGCCTCGATCGCGTGCCCAATCGAAATAATTTGGGGAGGGACGTTGGGGCTGTTGAGCCAGTTTGAGGGCGGCGGCGGCATCAAGCGCTCCGGCCCCGAATTCATTGCGCCCATCCCGCTTGTGGACCAGGGCCGATCGGGTCAGCAATGTCCCGATTTCATCAGGATCTGTTATTCCCAATGTATGTAGAAGCGCTGCAACTCCGGCAACGTGAGGAACCGCCATACTGGTGCCTTGATATGGCGCAAAGATAGACAGCTTCATTTTGCGATCTAAGGTGTTTTGCAAAATCCCCCCCGTTGGATCTTCTCCCACAATCCAGCCTCCTGGAGCCGAAATATCCACGCCTGCTCCAGCATTAGAATAGGGAGCTTTTTCACCGTTTGAATCTAAGGCCGAAACCCCCAAAACATAGCGATACCGAGCCGGATAATCGACAGCAGTTCGACTACTATTGCCGGCTGGAGCAATAACGACCGCCCCTTTTCGGTGAGCATATTCGATCGCCTTTTGTAAAAATGAACTATTCCCATTGCCCACCATTGTCAACGCAATCACGCTAGCATTCCGATCGGCAGCATAGCGAATTCCTTCAGCAATATCGGCCACGGTCCCATTTCCACCAGTACTGAGAACCTTGACCGGCATTAAGCTTGCTTCTGGTGCAACTCCGGCGGCCCCAAATCCATTATTGGTCGATTGGGCAATTGTGCCGGCGATGTGAGTGCCATGACCTTGGTCATCTGTTGCATCAGAGTTGTCATTGATAAAATCATAACCACCCACAAAGTCCGTTTTTTCCAAATCCGAGACTCGACTGATACCAGTGCCGATAACCGCGACGATCGACCCTTTACCTTTATTGACGGTCCATGCTTCCCCAATATTGATTTGATGGAGATTCCATTGCTTAGGAAATAGTGGATCGTTCGGGTAATTTTTTTTGGATGCGTTGATAAATTGATCTATTTTTTTAGCTTTTTCAACTGAAATGGGAAGGTGAATTTGACTGGCTTCTGGAATGTTGTAGATATAGTTGGGTTCTAGAGATTCGGTGTAACGATCGAGTCCTGATTTTTTCAGTTTTTGGAACAATTCAAGATTTCCTGGCACCACAAAAACATGATCGCCTTCAGAGAATTCACTATTAAGACGAGGCGTTAGATCTAGAAGTTTGGAGGCTTCGCCCATGGCTTCTTGAATCTGACTATCCCCAATTTCTTCTCGGAAGTCGATGATGATGCTGTCAAATGTTCCTTGCGTTAGGGTTCCACTGAATTGAGCTGTGGCCCATCCGAGTGCCCCAAGACAACAAAAAAGCAAAATCCATCGTTTCATTTCGTTCGTGATCCTATCTATAAATCCTGAATGTGGTCGCGACCGCCCATAATTGCTCTATAACATACCAGTCATGGGGCATAAGGATCGGCAAAATGGTACATGGATTATTATGGCTGCCACTGTTAGCAATCTTTTTTGGTTTGGCTTGGGCAGGCTGGAATGAGTATCAAAAAGTTCAGGGATACGGCGCTTGGGCGTTGCAATATGAGAAGTCGAAGTACGATATTTACGCGGCACTTGGTTATCGATCGGGTACGTTGACTTGGGGGAAACCGCTGAGGAAGGGAATCGAAGATCGCCAAGTGATGGATCTGACTGCTTTAAAAGGGATTCAGCTTCGGGTTGATGGTGTGGTGATAAATATAGTAGATGCACCCGATCGGGGCCAGGTGATTGCGGTGGAACTGCTACCTTTATCTGGTGGCGATTTAATTCAAATTCCGTTTATAAATATTGATCCAGCGATCGAATGGGTCAGTTTTCTTCAAGCCAAACTGAGCGTGTAAAAAAAGCCCATAAAAAATCGGGCCGTTCCAATTTAACTTAGGACGGCCCGATGATTAATTGTAAAAATAGAGTGATGTTTTGTAGACTTACGAACAACTTGTCCGACTCATAAACCAAACATAGGCAAACTAAGGATCCATTTGCGCCATTTGGGGCTTGAGTGTTGCGACCATTTGCTGAACACCACGATGGATACGGCGAGTGACGGTCATTGGGCTGACACCAATACGTTCAGCGACTTCTTTACGGGAAAGATCATGTAAGAAAACGTACTCGATCGCTTGACGAGTTTTTTCTTCAAGCTGATTGAGTGCTCTTTGAAGCTGTTGACGATCTTCCTCTAAACCTTGTAGTTCTTGATAACGAGCATCAAGAATCGTGTCTCCCAAGGTCATAGGGGAATCAAGTTGTTGACAAATTGTTGCGTCTAAGCTCAAAGGCAAGCGGTTTTTGGCGGCAAGTTTACTATCGCGCCATTCTTGGACGGTGACTCCGATTTCAAGTGCCACTTCGTCATCGGTGGGTTGACGACCCAATTCATTGGATAGGGTCTCACGAACGCGTTGGCCTTCTTTGTTGATTTGTTGCCAACGACGGGGAATCTTAACAGTACCGGCTCGATCGCGAAGGAAGTGAAGCATTTCACCTCGGATGTAGGGCACTGCGAAGGAACTGAATGCGCATCCTTGATTTGGGTTGAAGCGTTCGATTGCCCGGATGAGACCGAGGTAGCCGATTTGTTCGAGATCTTCGTAGGGTTCAGTACATTGGTGGCTGATGCGATGGGCGATTTTGCGGACTAGACCAACGTTCATTTGAACGAGTTGATTGCGTAGTCGAACTGTGGGTTTTTGATGGTATGTGGTCAGGAGTTCCATACCGCGAATTCTGATATTGCTAATCGTTTGAGTTGCAAGCATTTGTAAGTCTCTCAATCACCGTTGAATTGATTCTCGGTTTTGGGAGCTGTTTAAACCATGGTTGATATACGGGAGTCTTTCTGGGGCGCTAGGACTGTTCTATGTAATTTTACGGAAAAAATTGCGCGGTTCTGCGTAAGCGAAATGGCTGAAATCCTATTCTAGAAAGGACTTTAGTGATTTGGCTTATTTTTGCTGGGCGATAATAATTCGATCGATTTTTTGGGCAGTCACTAAAGTGAGAATCAGTCTGACTCAGTTTAGTGACTTGTTTTAGTTACGCTTTAGTTACATTCGGAATAGTTGCTCTGAAGGAAGAATTAATTCTATGGGGGAGTGAGGTTTATCCGTTATTTTACGGTGAGGGGTCTGAGCAAGCATGATTACTTGACGAGAGTGAATCCGAATGGGCAGGCGATCGGCTCTCCTCTTTTAGGTTTTTTGTAGTCGATCGTGTTCCAGAGGGGCATGGGGGTTCCTGGTTTGTCGCTGACGCAGAGGATTGCTATTGCGGCGGTTTGCCCGTTTAGTTTTGTCGCGTAGACCAGTCCTAGAAATGTCAGTAAGTCGGAAGTTTTTGGTAGGCCCACTTGCAGGGCAGCGGGATAACGATCGGGCGCGATGAAGAGGCGATAGCGGTAGTTAGCAGTATCGGGTTTCACCACCCCTGTTGATTCGAGGTTGGTCGTGAACCGATCGTTTTCTAGGTAATAAGCCTGTTGGACACGGTTGAGTGTTCCGATCAACCGTTTTGCTTCCGATTCTTTGGTCCGGTTGGACAGACTGCTTTGGGAATTAGCGATGATCGCGCCCTTAAAGTCACCAGGAGGGAGTTCTGTGCTAATCAGAAGGGTTTCAGTCCAGTCTGTGCGATCGAGTTTCGCGCCTGTGAGATTTGCACGAAATGCGTAGACGTTGTTTAGAGTTGCGTTTTGGAGATTTGCGCCCTCTAAATTTGCGCCGCTGAGGTTAGCCCCGCTGAGATTTGCACTGGAAAGATTAGTATTTTGGAGGTTTGCACCCGAGAGATTCGTGCCTTCGAGAGGTGCGCCGGAAAGGTCACAGTTTCTGCACTGATTACCTTTGAGGAGTTACTTGAGATGGTCTGAGTTCAAGGCTTGGGCCAATGGCGCGATCGCGGTAATAGCCAAAAAAGGCAGCAAGACAATGAACAGGCGAGTTTTAGGGTACATGGCTAATTTTTTGAAGTGCGTCTTGAAATAGTTAGTGTCATGAATTATTCGCGGTGATCCCCAAGGCAGTGAAAAGGCGTAAGACTAAGGGATTCGCTGGTTGAAGGTTGCTGTCCATGACAATTATTGAACGAGAACAACAAATCTTGCGTGTGAGCCAGCAAGGGATTCATAACGCACTAGATACAGCTGTAGCAACTCAATTGAGAACTGAAGTAGTGAGTACGGTCAAAGCCGTCCTAGAGAATGCATTACAAGAAGAAGTGACCGCTTTTCTACAGGGGATAGACGGACAGAAGCCCCATCGTTCAGGTTTTTATCATCGCGGCTTAGCCACCCAATATGGCCAAATTCCCGATTTATCTGTGCCTAAATTACGGGAACGTAACGCTGAACGGAACTGGAAAATATTGGAACGCTATCAACGGAGTCTAGGGAGTTTACTCGACTGGATGTGTTGTTTGTATGTGATGGGATTGTCCTTGCGAGATTTGCAGGA
>JAJAYH010000239.1 GCA_026786325.1 Alkalinema sp. CAN_BIN05
CACAGCCCCCGTTATTCCACGTCAAACAGGCACTATTGAAGACTCGAATTTATCGCCTCTGCTAACCATGTCCGTGGTAGATGAGTTGTACCAAAACGCTTGCTGGCCAAGAGATAAACCCACCAATCAACTAATTACCTTCACGCGAAGTTTAGAGATTTGTCAAAAAAGATTGCCATTGGTTTGGGCGATGCTGCCTGACGATGAAGTACAGCAATTGCGAGATCACTCAACCTTGACTCGCACTTATAAGAACATGATCTGCCTGCCTTCGCCGCACCCGATGGCATTGTGGATGACGGCCCTTTACAATCGTGTCGGACATACCGATCGATCTGCCCGCTGGTTTCCGCAGTATTTGGATTTAGCCACAGCTCAGGGTCGCGATACGTTAAGGCTTTTGGGTGAGCGCGGTCGGTATCATCTGCTGGTGTTTGCCCAAGGCCAACCGGAGCGCTGCTCGTTAGTGATTGAGATGCCATTTAATGCGCAGTTGCAATCATTGATTCAGGAATGGTCGATTTTGAATGCGACTTGGAGATCCGTGAGTGATGCGAGTACGAGTAAAGGCATTTTAAAAACGGAATTCGATAAGCTAAAAACGAAAGTAAATCCTGATTTAAGTCGATTTACCCGTTAGAAAAACATCATTTTCTATCATGAATTTATTCACCTTTAGAAATGATGATTTACGTTACCAAAACATTGATTCAATCAATTTTTGTTTACCAACCCGCAATGCTAAAAGAACATGAATTGGAATAAATATGAGTACGATCGGAACCGTCATAAAATGAGCAATCCGTAATGCCTGCCAATCATCGCCAAATAGTTTGACAATCCAATCAAATTGAGCCGATTTATACATTCCAATCCCACTCAAAATTGCAATTAGCAATACTGGTACAATCACACTGTAAGCAATTCGATGCCAAGAATAGGCAAGGCGCTGAGGATTTTTGCTTTGGGCGATCGCTTGTAGATCTTTCCCACTGACAAACCGAATTTTCCAACGCTTACTCAACAAAATGTAAATCCCATAGGCCAAAAGATTCAGCGAGAACAACGTCATGGCTGCAAAATGCCAATCTCGCCCTCCCGCTAACCAGCCGCCCAATAATAATGCGGGGGGAATGTGAATTCCCGATCGTCCGCCAAAAACTGGATTCGCATCGTAGATTTGTAAACCACTGAGCAACATTATGGCCACACTGGCTAAATTAACCCAGTGCAATAGTTTGATAACGATCGATTGAGGAGGTAACGTTTTCATAGAAGCCTAATTAACCTATCCAATCATAATACGGCCAACACATTTATCACATTGTCGTCACGAAAAAATTTCGTTACGAAAAAATTCAAACCCGAGTTTATTTCCTACAGTTTGGCTCAAAACACCTTCTGACTTTGATTAAATAATAACTTAGATTATAGTTATGATGGATACATGATCAGTGTGGGATAGAGGAAAATAGGCTAATCTAGAACTCTGACAGGGTAGTGCTTCCAGAGCTACTGATTATGCCTCATCCTTCATAGAAGGGCATTACCCTTTTCTATTGAGATTCCGAGGCGGCAGCGATAGATTAATATAGACTTAGTATTCCATTCAGTGAGGCTTATAGTACTTTAAAATTGGTTAGCTTTAAAATTGGTTAGAATATTTAATTTATAATATTATCTCCGCCTATGATTAGGAGGAAATTACATTTTCTATGTTGATGCTTTTAATGTCTATCCGGAGTGACTTTTTAGATGGCCACCCAAGATTTATCGCCACCGCTAAACTTTCTCGACAAACTGGAATTATCTCCCGTCACTCGATACTACATAACTCAGTTTGTTCGTCACAATTTCGATCGGTTGATCGTCAATTCTCCTATGGACCGATCGGTTGAACAGGGATTAAGTCCTAACTTGCATGATGGCCAAGTACGACTCGAACGCCTTGCATTAGAGCATCAGACTTTGATTGGTCAAGGGGCAATTCATCAGGATTCAATGCGATCGATCGAATCTGAAATCCTTCGTATGGTTGGGCTACGGTTTGATGATTCCCATCGCAAAGGAACGATTTTGGTCGTGGATGATACGACTGAAGTGCTACGTTTTTTCACTCAAATGCTAACTCAACAAGGCTATGAAGTTTGTAGTGCCATCAGCGGGTCTGTCGCCCTTAAGCACGCACCGACCATTGAACCTAGTTTGATTTTGTTGGATATCATGATGCCCGGTTTGGATGGGTATGAAGTGTGTGAACGGCTGAAAGCAGACGAAAAAACGCGGGATATTCCGGTGATTTTTATGAGCGCCATTCATGAACCATTAGATAAAGTGCGGGCCTTCGCAGTTGGCGGGGTTGATTATTTAACCAAACCAATTCAAAAAGAAGAATTATTAGTGCGAATTGAACATCAATTGACCTTAAAACGATTACAAGATCAATTACGATCGCAATCTTCTCAACTCAACTCTCAACTCAACTCTCAACTCAACTCTCAACTCAACTCTCAACTCAATAATGTTGAGCCGACCCAAGGCTTCTGGCAGCGATCGTTAGACGGTTTTTATCAAGCGAGTATTGATGGTCGTTTTTTGGCCGTGAACCCCGCCTATGCCGCACTACTAGGTTACGATCATTCAAATACTGTTTTGCAGACCATTACCTCCATTGCCCAGCAGGTTTATCTTAATCCGGGGCGATGGGCTGAACTTGTCACCTATCTTCAGCAATGTCAGTCTGTGACGCAGTTTGAGTCGCCAATTCAAATGCTCAATGGCGAGACTCGGTGGATTTCTGAATCAGTGCGTTTGGTGCAAGACGGTGCGGGATTGCTTTATACCTTAGAGGGAACTGTTCGGGATATTACAGCGCGCAAACAAGCCGAACAATCGCGGGAGACCGATCGGCTAAAGCTACATTATCCGTCCCCGCTAGATGAGGTGTTGTAAGAAGGTGCTTGAAAAGGCGGGGCTGTGACGATTGAGACCCGATCCCCCTAGCCCCCTTAATGAGGGGAAACTAGAATGCAGATCTTAGTTCTTATTATTAAGGGCGATCTACATGACATCAATGAAAGTATGCAACTCTTAGTCCCCCTTAATAAGGTGGATTTAGGGGGATCGGGTCGATTAAACAAATGTCTATGGAGTTAGGGTTTGAATTATCGTTATCAAGTGGGTGGCAGTTTAGTTTGGAATGCACCAAGTTACGTGGTTCGTCAGGCGGATCTTGATTTTTTGCAGGCATTGAAATGCGGTGAATTTTGCTATGTATTTAATGCGAGGCAAATGGGAAAGTCGAGTTTGAGGGTGCGGGCCATGCGCGAATTGCAGCAACAGGGCATACGTTGTGGCGTGATTGATGCGACATTATTGGGTTCACAATTGACAACCCCAGAGCAATGGTATGCATCGTTTGTTTGTTCGGTGGCCCAGAGTTTTGACTTAGATATTCATGTGCCGACCTGGTGGCGTGCCCATGATTCACTATCTATGATTGCTCGATTAACTGCCTTTTTTGAAGAGTTTTTAATGCAGGTTGACCAGTCTGTAGTGATTTTTTTGGATGAGATTGATTACACCCTTGGATTGCCGTTTGCATTAGATGACTTTTTTGTTTTTTTGCGGGCAATTCACGATCGTAGATCGAGCAATCCATTATTTGGGAAATTGACTTGGGCCATGTTGGGCGTAACAACGCCTTATGATCTGATGAATGACCCGAGACGATCGGGCTTTAACCTAGGTCATGCGATCGAGTTAACGGGCTTTCAAGAGCATGAGGTTTTTCCCTTAGCTCAGGGACTAGTAGGCTGTGTGGCGAAACCGATGGTGGTGATGAGGGAAATCTTGCGCTGGACCAATGGTCAGCCCTTTCTGACTCAAAAAATCTGTTCGTTAGTATTGAGGGCTAGTGAGTCCAGTATTCAGGGAACATTGATGGCGTTGCCGCCGGGGAGCGAAGGCTATTGGGTAGATCAATTAGTGCAGACTAATTTGATTCAGGATTGGGAAGTAAAGGATAATCCCGAGCATTTGCGAACCGTGCGCGATCGGTTCGTAAAAAGTCCGCGATCAGCATCACTGCTGGCGTTATATGCGGCAATGCTGGACCAAGTTCAGGTGGTAGATGACCAGGCCATGACGTTGGAGTTTGTGTTGACGGGGTTAGTGGAGCGTCGGCCAACGGGATTGGTTGTAAAAAACAAGGTGTATGAAACGATTTTTTCGCGGACATGGCTTGAGCAAGAGCAGGCCATATTGGCGGTGAGTAAACCTACTGCCGATCGTCGATTAATTCCCGATCATCGTCAGAAGCGACAGACTCCCGATCGGGTTGAACCAAAAGCCATAGAAGTCAAATCATCACCCGATCGGTTTTGGTTGGGCTTGGGATTGGGCATTACGATCGGGAGTCTGTTAACGCGATTGTTTAGTCGTCCGTTCTAACCACTCACAGCTAACGACTGGCCACAACAATTCTTGAGGTCGCTTCTCCATTAATCCGCCAAAGGGCACGGCTAGCTTCTTGTCGCACTAATTCATGTTCACCGCCACAAATAGCAATTAAATCGGGCACCGCTTCTTTTGCTCCAGTCCCGATCGACCCCAAAGTATAAGCTGCCACCCATCGCACTTGCCAATCTTCATCCTGAAGAACCTTACGCAAAGCTGGAACAGCAGAATTTGCACCATCTTGAAAGTTCGCCAAAATCCAGGCAGCAGTGCTACGAATATGGGCTGTTTTACTCTCAAGAGCACAAACTAGAGCAGGAATTGCTATTGTGCCGATTTTGCCAAGGGACACGATGGCTTCACAAGCAACTCGGCGATCGTCGTCGCGCATCCGATCGACCAACACGGGAATCGCATTTCGTCCTTCGGCCCCCATAAGTCCGATCGTCTTAATTACCTCTTGGCGAATTTGCCATTCTGGCGCATGAATTTCGCGAACTAATGCAGGTAATACTGATTGTGCCGCTGCACCGAGATCACCTAATTCTCGAATTGCCCGTAACTTAGTCTCCAAAATACCATTGCTCAGTTTTGGCACAAGCCGTGCAAGACGTTGTTCAATTTGATTACGACGCAGCATTTCCGTACTCAATCCGACCCGCTGGCCCAATTCATTAAGAACATTCTCTGGAATATCCATCTCCACACCTCGGCTTAAGCAACAATCCCGTAATGCTAATAGAAATCCATGAATACTTTCCGGCGCACCTGGCATCGCATCGGCTTGAATCATGAAATTCTTCCAAAGGTAGGTTTCATTACCGTACAGTTCAACTAAATATAATGCAGCAAGGCATTCGGCCAAGGGATCGAGAGAGAATGAGATTTGATCTTGGGCCGGACCGACAGTTTGCAATATCCGTAAACGAGTTTGTAAATGACGGAGCCTGAGTTTGGCGGTTGCTGAATCGATTCCGCAGGCCAATTCCAATTCAGTCAATAACGTATCGCGTTTGACCGGAGCCGGACGAAAGTTATATTTCAGACATTCCCAAGCAGTCACTTTTGCATCTTGATGAACAGTAGGATTGTCAGGTTCATTTGGATTATGATCACGATTTAATTCATTCAAATAGCTCAGCATTAAATCAGGAATATTATCCGGCAAATGGCTATTCGTAATACCAGATTTGTGCGCAATGATCTGCTCGGCATACAGCTTGGCTAGCAATACTGTGACATTGCGCTGACCGACCATCTTAGATAGTTGGCTACAGGCATCGAAATATTCTGAATCGGTGAATAGATCGCGTTTGTTACATTGAGTTAAATAAGCTTCTAAGAATGACGACAATCGATTCCCTTCAATTCGCATTGGACGCATTAATGTTTTGGGAACATTGTCGAGATTTTCTTCAACACGAGAGGTGACAATCAACGCATTGGCAGGGAAATCTGGATGTCCAGGACGAATCTCTCGTCTTGTAGCATCGCTGAGTTCAGACATTCGATCAACAATAACCAAAATCCGTCGTTGACGTAATAGTTTTTCAATAAAGTCATCACTTAAAGGTTCGGCAGAATCAACTAACGCTTGAAGTTGTCCACGAATGGCTTCCCTAAATGGGTCTTTGCCTGCATTTACTTTGAAGTCTAGTTCTTGTTCAATCAAAACTGGAATCATCCGATGACGGCATAGACGTTTTGTCCGATCGTCCGACATAGACCATTGTGCTAATTGACAAGCCAAACTAGTTTTACCAATACCGCCTTCACCCCAAATTAGAATACATTGTCGTCCATCCAAAAAGATGGCTTGAATATCTTTACTGCTAATTTCGGCGATAGTATTGCCTTGTAATACGACAGGAATGGGAATGTATACGCGCCGATCGTTGACGGTACTTTTATTCGCAAATGCGTCATGGGCAATGGTGAGTTGCCGATCGACCCAGGCATCCAGAACTCGCGGATGGTAATGTAACCAGCCTAAAAACATGACAAATCGCAAGGGTACTTTAATGGTATTCCCTAAGGGCGTAGGCAATTCAAGGTCAGTGTAGGGCTTTAGGAGATCATTTACTTTTAATAGCCATAATGGTTTGAGTAGTAGGACTAAAAGCCAAAAGCTAGGAGTCACTAGAATATACAATACGATTAAGGCAAAGACTGGATTTTCTTTACTCCATTCAATCGTTTGATCTAAATGACGACTCGCTTTGGCGGCTTTGGCGGCTTTGATGACTACGATCGATCGGCGTAGAGTATTCCGAACTTCTTGATTAGTATTGCTTTTTGGATCTTCAAAAATAACGGAGACTTTATCGAGAGTGACGATCGTGGATGTTAGATCATCACGGGAAAATTTAGACGTTTCATCTTGAATATAGCCCGCCAATTGATTGATTGAACTCGCGGCACTAATCCGAACACCAATGTCATCGTCATTTAATGCAATAGCGAGAGCGGTGAGAGTTTCGGGCGTGTTGGAGGTGATTTTGCCAAGACTGGAGGCAACATTTTGTCTGACATTTTTGTCGGAATCTTGGAGTGCACGTCGGAGTTCTGGCAGTACAGGTTCAGCAGTTTCGCCCATACGACCAAGAGTGAGGGCCGCCCAGGTTCGGACTTTTGCATCTTCGTTGGTGAGAGCTTGGCTTACATCGGGCACAGCGACGTTGGCTTCACTGCCGATTTGGCCGAGGGCCATCAATGCGGCAACGCTGATATCGCTGTCATTTCCCTGAATCAGTTTACTGAGTCCTCGGGCCGCAGGTTTAGCATCTTTCCCTAGACGACTTAGGGTGTTGATGATGGTTTTACGAATCACTCGATCGGGATCGCTTAGTCCTTCAATAAGCTGAGGAAGGGCACTCTGAGCATCGCTGCCAAAGCTGGATAGGGAATTTATGGCGTTGATCCGAACAATAGGATTGGGATCGTCAAGCACATCAATGAGCGAAGGCACAACTTCTTTCCCAACACCCTCAAATTTCCCAACGGCTTGAGCAGCAGCAGCGCGGACACTTGAGTTGGGGTCTTTCAGGAGAATGATTAATTCAGGAAGAGCGGGCTTTGCCTTGGGACCGATGGCGGAGAGGGCTTCGGCGGCGCGGCGACGGATTTCAACGGTGTTGCGATCGGTGAGGGCATCTTTTAAGACTGTGACGGCATTTCCGGCATCCGGTCCCAATTTCCCAATGGCGATAATGGCATTAAGACGCTGCTGAAGCGGTAATTTTCGGTTCTCGACGGTGTTAACGAGGGTTTCAAGGGCGCTGGCATTGGGGGCGATCGCAATGCTGTTAATGCTGTTGTCATGAAAGATTTCGAGCGATGAATTAAGCTTAGCCGTTTGGCCTAGGGCGGTGAGAGCAAAGATTGGACTCAGACCAAACAGTGCCAAGGGGAGTAAGCCAAACCAGCGGGACCGAGAATTCGATGAGGACATAATGCCTAGAAGTAGGGGATAGATGTTCCTAGTTAGAGTCCAGAGTGCCCACTATTGCGTCGCCATATCACTACAGGCAAGCTCAAATGTTTCTAACAACGTAAAATCGTGATGATTTATTAGAGTACTAAACCGATCGGGGGTACCAAGATTTCAGGCTGCGATCGGCCTAGAAGAAGGGTAACTAAATAATGGCTAAAAGGCTCCAGCTTTCATTCTAAATGGGGCTTATTCAAGCTAAAAACCTGAGATAAAGCAATATACAACCTTATCTCAGGTTATTCGTCAACGATCGCCCATCAAAATAGTGGAAAATATCGCGCCAGAATTGTAATTAACGGATTAACTTGCAGACGCTTCTAACGAGGATCCTTGGGTTTTGCCTTATTAACCTTGAGCAAGCGGCCCATCCACTCTGCTCCATCTAGCTTTTCGATCGCTAGATCTTCCTCGGCCTCCGTATCAAGATCCACGAATGCGAATCCACGTTTTTTGCCAGTTTCCCGATCCATGGGTAAGCTGACACGTTTCACAACGCCATACTCACCAAACACTTCACGGACATCCTCTTCGGTCGCCTGGAAGGACAAATTGCCGACGTAAATAGCCACAATGCTCTCCGTATCCTATTGAAATCTGAATGATAAACAAGAAACGATAATTTCCTTAATCGCCTGCATGTTTGAAAAGTATTATAGCGAATTATTTTGATCAGGGGCACAACAAACCACAGAAAGACACAACTATTTGTTTAGACAGCTTGCAAAGGTCTGGTTGAAGCCTTCAAATTTGAGCGATGATCGGCTGTCTGGGTCAAGAATTGTTGAATTTACTTTCAAAATACTGATAATAAGTTCCATTTTTGCTGAAACTCTATTCTTTCCGACAGGTTATTCATTCCTTAACCTATCCTTTAGGATTGTCAGGTAAGTTTATTTGTAATATTCGATACCGAAAATATTCTATGACTTTATCTTCTCGCCTGTTTCAGTCCTTGACTTCTCCTAAAGGATTGCTCTTCATCCTTCCTGTCAGTATCGCTTTGGGTTTGGCGGCTTGTTCTCCCCAGACTCCAACGGCGGCTCCCGGTGCAGCGAAGCCTGATGCAAAAACATCGTCAGATCCAGTGGCAAGTGGCCCAACTGTTGCTCTATCGGGTGCTGGTGCGACAGCTCCTAACCCGTTATATCAAGCTTGGTTTGCGGCTTATAACAAAAAGAATCCTAACGTTCAAATCAGCTATCAATCCGTCGGTAGTGGTGCGGGAG
>JAJAYH010000240.1 GCA_026786325.1 Alkalinema sp. CAN_BIN05
GGCTCAACCCTTATTAGTTTTGACTCCCGATCGAGCTTCGTCATCAATCACCCTTCTGCCCAAGAAGACGAATCGGCTAACTAAAAAAACTAACACTCCGAAATCGATCGCTGTCAGCAATTCCAAAATCAACTAGAAAATCAACAGGACGATGTTTTATCCGTTTTATTGGATGCTATTGAGAAAAAAGATATCAAGGTGGTCAAGGAAATAGTCGGGAGTCAGATTGATTTAGAAGAAGATATCGGAGAAGGTGCAACGATACTAATACACGCTTGCGGGGTAGGGAGCATTAAAACAGTGAGGTTTTTAGTAGCGCTAGGTGCCAATGTCAACGCTAGAAGCAGTGCTGATTTCCCTTTAAGTAATGCTGCGATTGAAGGATACAAAGAAGTCTATGACTACTTATATCCACGAACTAATCCAACTTTACGAATTATTGTAGAAGAGGATTTATCTTGTCGCTAACGCCGTATTCAGGGATAGTCTGATCGACCAAATCTGATCGATCAAAGGTCATCATCGTCATATATTTCATCTGTCGTCTACCTAAGTAGGATCCTCCATCTCAGTCTGAAGCTGTTGGAGTTGGGCTGTCGGCAATCCGGTTGCGATGGTGATCACATCCATAGATATTTTTTGTCTTAGTAAATTAAGCGCAATCCCTTGTTTTTCCAATAGTTTTCCTCTTTCCTCAGCCATGCGTTCGATGGTCGTGACATACTTCATACGTTTTGCCTCTTCAAAAGCTTTTAACTCAGTCTGAAACTGCCTTTCCAACTCCTCAGGGAGCCTCATCATCCAATCTAAAAAGGCGTGTAATTCAATTATATCCTGCTCCCCATAACCTTGATCGTAGAGCATTGTCGTCAACTGATATCGCCATGCTTTGCGCTTGTGCGGCTGATTGTGAGTCTCTTTCGTCTTAAGCTGCGCCATCACAACCACCGCAAAGGGATTCCGACTCGCCTCTAACGCCGCCCAGTTTTCTTGATAATCCAACAGCTTGACGATCGGAAACCTAAAATCTGTCGAACAGCCCCACAGTTCATCTTGGAATCCGTTCGGTCGCCACTTCTTGCTGTCATCGGTCAGAATCGCTAAACTCACGACTGAACAGTTATAGCGATCCCTCAACCGATAATTGTAGTTGTACATCCTCGCGCCAAAATCAGGCTCTCCATCGTTTTGGACCTCGACGTGACAGAGGACGATCGCCTTCCCACCACTCAATCGATGGACTTCGACCAGTTTATCGGCATAGCGTTTAGGAATCTCTGCATCCCGCACCACTTTTTGTAATTCCTTATCCAAAAATCTAATGGGCTTTGACCAATCAATGTCGGCCTCGATCGCCGGGAAAAAGAACGTCATAAAATCGTGAAAATACAGTTCTATAAACGTTTTCCACGGTACATCGTACTCAATATTTTACTGATTCATCACAGGAAGAGAACTAATTTAAAGTACACGTTGACTATGTTTTGACCTGTGCACCATGGCTTCGGGGATCGTCATTATTAGGTGCGACGGTGGGTGGGTTGTAGTCGCTAGTCTGGCCGGGAACGGTCTGGGCGTGGGGGAGTTCGGTTTGGGCTATTAGGGCTTGAAGATTTTCGGATACTATTATTTGGGGCTGTTCCCCGATCGCACTGCCTTGAACTTCAGAGGCAGCATTTAGATAGAGAAAGTGTGGAATGCCATCGACTTTGTAATGCGTCACTTCAGGCAACCATTTGTCGTTGTCCACATTCAACATAACGAAATTGACCCGATCGGTATATTCAGCCTTCAGCGCTTGGAGTTCGGGAGCCATGGATTTACAGGCACTGCACCAGTTTGCATAGAACTCAACTAGCGTCGGCTTTTCGTTACTAAATGCGATTTCGTAGGGTGTAGCGGTCTTGGCCATGGCATCTAGGGTATTGGCTCTTGCGGGCGATCGGACTCCTAGGGCAATCAGGGTCGAGAGGCCAATAGCGACCAGGGCAATGATTGCATTACGGATTTTTGGCGCAGTGGCGGAGTTGGTCATGGCTGTGGAGGGTTGAATACGTTCCTGATCATTCTAACTTCATGCCTTAGTTCTAGGACGTTATGGACCGTTGACAAGGGGCACAAACGCCATGAACTGATAGTTGGCAATCGAGAAGTTGAAACCCTTCTTTATCGGTTATTTTGCTACCGATCGTCAGAATCGAGTCATGTTTAAATTCAATTACCGTCCCACATTTAGTACAAATCAAATGATGGTGATGGGTGGTACGCGGGCCATTCAGTTCGTAATATTTATAGTCATCACCCAAATCTAACTCTCGCAAAATCCCCATCTGCGTCATCAGTTTCAAGGTTCGGTACACAGTGGAGATGCTCACATTTATCTCTTGTTCATGGAGCATGGTGTGGAGCGCTTCTGCACTCAGATGTTCGCCGCCGGGTAACTCTTGGAAAAATGTCAGAATTTTTTCGCGCTGAGGGGTTAGCCGTCCACCCTTTCCATTGAGTTCGGCTCTGAGTGCGTTGGGGTTGTAAGAAGAGGTAGCCATAGGAATGTTTGGCAAAGGGGTTGAGCTATTAGTCCGTTCTCAATAAGCTTAGCGATTGATGGAAGTATTTGCAAGTAGATACGAGTTATTGCGAACAAAGCTGAAACCTGATTACTCGACAAGCGATGTGGTCCGGGCGATAAAACCGGCTTTGATTAATGCCTCCACCGTACTAACATCGTCTTTGACTCGGAATTGTGCCCCAAATCGAACAAACTGTTGGCGCTGTTGAGCGGAAACAATCGCGACGACCGGAACTTTACCGCTGCGATCGTCGGCATTTTGCGATCGTAGTATTTCACGAATTTCATTCTGTCTCTGGATATTGCAGGCTATCTTAGCATCCAGTTCCACCATCACCATTTTTACGGTTTCAATAGATTGCGCATCGTCAATAATAAATTGAGTTTGATCATCTTTACGATCGACCGTTCCCCACACCATCAGCCGAGCATCGGGCTTCATCAAATAGCCCACTTTCACAAAAGATTTCGGGAATA
>JAJAYH010000241.1 GCA_026786325.1 Alkalinema sp. CAN_BIN05
CTCGATCGTAAACTCCGTGCCCTGAAACGAATCCCTGACAAAATTCTGGACGTAGCCCCGCAGGATCTCCATCGAATCCACGCTTTGGTCAATGACTGGGGTAATCGTCAGCCCAATCCTGATTTTTTTAAAGTGCTGGACATCGCTCAACGTATTGCGGGGACAGGCAGTTTAGGTCTAGAACGCTATTTGATTTTGATTCAAGGAAAAGGCTATCCGCACGGCTCCTATCTCCTGGATCTTAAAGCGGCCCGATCGTCCTGTCTACAACCCTATTTACCAACGCTCCAACCACTCTGGACAAGTGAAGCACATCGAATTGTCGAAATCCAGTCTCGCATTCAAGAATCCCCACCCGCCATGCTCAATGTCTTGACCGCTACGAGTCAGACCGATCCCAATCAGTATGTGTTACGCGAACTTCAACCCACAGCAGACAAACTGGATTTAAACACTATTGCCCGATCGCCAAAACAGCTAAAAGCACTAATTGAGACCCTTGCAAGCATTGTGGCATGGGGACATCTTCGTAGTGCCGGACGACAACGCAGTGCGATCGCGGATGACCTGATTGCCTTTGGAGCTGATTTATCCTGGCAAGCTGACCTCTTGGACTACGCAAGGCACTACGCCCAGGAGGTTCGCCGTGATTATCAGCAATTTCACGGAGATCTGGCGCGTTAACGGTCAACGGATCGTTAATTCCACGGCTGTGTTAATCTGGCGGCTGTCTACACAATGAAATTAAATCAGTCTTGATACAAATATTAATATCTTCAGTCACTGTTCCTTCACCACAGCCCTACCATGCCTATCATGACCGATCGCATTATCCTGACTCAACAAATGGAATACGAGCGCTGTCATCTGAGCCTTCCAGACGAAGCCACACCGATCGCAGGCATAAGCTTCAAAGGGAATTATTACAGTTTTTTTAAAGTAGTAACGACCCTAGACCGGGCGAATCAACTCGTCGATCGGCTGGTAAATAAAGGGAGTCGGACCGTGGTGACGACCATTCCGAAGGGGTTTTGTATTTGGGTCTACGAAGCAACGGCGAAAGCTAGATCTCGTAAGAAAGAGACTGCATCGACAACACCGCCCCGATCGATTCGCATTTTGAAATCCGATCGGGATTATCGACCTTGCCAAATCTTAGTCCCAGACTTAGATAAACCACTGACGGGCATTGCTTATAATGAACAATTTCATAGCCTACTGAGAATTGTTCGTGATGAAGCTCAAGCGATCGAACTCGCGCAAAAACTAGAGCGCAAAGGGAACAGCGCCGTCATTACAGTCAGCGCCTATGGCTACTCGGTGTGGGTTTTTGAACCAGAGGCCCGATCTGTTGAACGAAGAGGTTGATTAACCCAGTAAGCCCTCTAACAGACAGAGCGACCCATAATTGAGTCGCTCTGTTTTAATCGTCTGCTTTAATTGTCTTTTTTAATTGAATAGTGTCGAGAAAATCTAGATATCTCGTTCGCTGAGCGATCGGCACATATAGTCAAACGGCTCATCGGTTAGATTACCTGCTGGAATACCTGCGGCAGCGACCTGCTCACGAACAATCTCCTTCATAATCTGAATGCCCAAGACCGTTGGTCCGACGGGAACTTCAAGGGAATTGTAGGTTTCCCGAAGCCCTTCAAGGACGCGCTCATCAAGAACATCCGAATCTGCTGCAACCAACGCATAGCTAGCATAGCGGAGATAATAGTCCAAATCCCGCAGACAAGCAGCATAACGGCGGGTCGTGTAGGAGTTTCCACCGGGACGAATCAGTTCTGGAACTTCTTCATACAGGCGCAATGCGGACTGTTTAACAATGGCAGCGGCGTTCCCATTAATCACGCCTGCGGCCTGGAGACGGACCATTCCGGTACGGAAGTAGGACTTCAAATCATCCATCGCATCACGATCGAGATAACGTCCGGTAATGTCGTAATTTTTAATTAGGCTAGTGACTGCGTCCCGCATTGCGATTTTTTCCTTAAAGCAAATGTTGACAAATCATAGGGATAGAAACAGGTTCCCACAGCAAACGCGTTGCTTTCCCAACTGAAGTTAAAGACTTGAAGTTCAAAAACTTGAAGTTTAAAGACCTTAAAAGTCACTCTACCATGCAGGTTTTCATCAAGACTCTCATCCGACTGATAAGTGAGAAAGTGGTTGTCAAACTTTACAATTCTCCTCCCACAACTGATTAAGTTTTTCTGAAAGCATGATTTTGTATCATACGATGCAAAACTGCATTCTGTAGGCAAATAAGCTCATTTAAGGTATGTGCCGTAATTTCATAGGTTGAGATGTGGGGTGAAGGTAATACTTCGAGCTTCATCCGGTTGGGTTTTGCCAAAGCTTGATGGACCATCCATCGAATTGTCAAACTGCATCTGAAGTCCATCCTTAGTTTAGTTAGCTTGATATTTAGAGGAATGACGACATTATGAGTGGAAATGCACTGCGCTCCCATGCTATTGATCAAATTACGAACCGGGAAAAGCTACCTCCGAAGCTACCTAGCCGCCTCGAAGAGCTGTGGTCCGTGGATGTATTTACCCTGACTAAAATGCAGGCTTGCCTCCCGAAAGATGTTTTCAAGTCTCTGAAAAAGACGATTAAGGAAGGTACGAAGTTAGATATCTCAGTGTCGGGGATTGTGGCAGCGGCCATGAAGGATTGGGCGATTTCTAAGGGTGCGCTTTACTACGCCCATGTCTTCTATCCCATGACCAACATCACGGCGGAAAAGCACGATAGCTTCATTTCCCCTCAGAGTGATGGATCCGTTATTACTGAATTCACGGGTAAATTGCTGGTTCAAGGCGAACCCGATGGCTCCTCGTTCCCCAACGGTGGCATTCGCGATACGTCGGCAGCACGGGGCTATACGGCTTGGGACGTAACCAGTCCAGCTTATGTTATGGAAACAGACAATGGCGTGACACTTTGTATTCCCACGGTGTTTGTGTCTTGGACTGGCGAAGCGCTGGACAAAAAGACTCCCTTGCTTCGATCGAATGCGGCCATGAGCAAGGCAGCCATGCGGCTCTTGAAGTTATTGGGCAATAGTGACGTTGCGCCGTTGAATTCGAGCTGTGGTGCAGAGCAAGAATATTTCTTGGTAGATTCGCACTTTGCCCATGCGCGGCCTGACTTATTGATGACGGGGCGGACGTTGTTTGGTCTGTCGTCGGCCAAGGGACAGCAGTTTGAGGATCACTACTTTGGGGCTATTCCAGAGCGGGTTCAGGTCTTTATGCAAGATGTCGAGGAGCGCCTTTATCGCCTCGGAATCCCTGCTAAAACGCGTCATAACGAAGTGGCTCCCGGTCAGTTTGAGATTGCTCCGGTGTATGAAGCGGCTAACGTGGCAAGCGATCACCAGCAAATGATCATGACGTTGCTGCGTATGGTTGCGAAGAAACATGGATTTATTTGCTTGCTCCATGAAAAACCCTTCGCGGGCATCAATGGATCCGGTAAGCATGTCAACTGGTCGATCGGCAACTCCACCCAAGGCAACTTGTTGGATCCCGGAAATAATCCCCACGAAAATATTCAGTTCTTGATGTTCTGTGGTGCGGTGATTCGCGGGGTGCATAAGTTTGGACCGTTGATGCGGGCTGCTATTGCAACGGCAAGTAATGATCATCGTCTTGGAGCAAATGAAGCTCCTCCAGCGATTATCTCGGTATATTTGGGATCTCAGATTGAAGCGGTGTTCAACCAGATCAAGGCTGGAAACCTGACGGGCGTGCCTGATGGCGGCTTGATGAAGCTGGGTGTGCCGACATTGCCTGACTTTGACAAGGATGCGGGCGATCGTAACCGGACCTCTCCGTTTGCCTTTACTGGAAATCGTTTTGAATTCCGGGCGGTCGGTTCGAGCCAGTCGGTTTCGGGTCCATTGGTTTCTCTGAATACAATTTTGGCGGATTCCTTGAACTGGATGTCTGACGAATTGACGGCAGAAATTGCTAAGGGAACCAAACTTGAAAAGGCTTGCATTGCGGTCCTCAAGACCATTATGGAACAGCATAGCGCGGTTATTTTTGGCGGAAATGGCTATTCAGAAGAATGGCACAAAGAAGCGGTTGAGTCTCGCGGGTTGCTCAACTTGCCAACGACAGCCGATGCACTTCCATACTTGAAGGACAAGGCGATCGTCGAGTTGTTTGAGAAAAATGGCGTGCTGTCTCCAGCCGAACTCGAAAGCCGTTTTGAGGTGTACTCGGAACAGTACATCAAGGTGATTGAGATGGAAGCTAACCTCGTCGTTAGCATGGCGAAGACCTCGATTTATCCGGCTGCTGTTCGGTACTTGGCTGAATTGTCAAATGCGATCGCGGCGGCTAAATCCGTCGGACTGAGCTTGGACACCAACACTGCTGAAAATATCGCATCTTGGACCAAGAAGATGACGGACAAAATCGGTGAACTGGAATCGGCGGCGGCGAAACATGACTTTGATAGCACCGAGGCTCACATGCAGCATTCGGCTAAGGTCATTCGTCCGTTGATGGATGCGGTGCGTGAATGTGGTGATGGTCTTGAATATGAAGTGGCGGACGATCTGTGGCCGTTGCCTAAGTATCAAGAAATGCTGTTCATTAAATAGAATGACAGCGATTTAAGTTAGTTAAAAGAAAGGCGATCGTAGAATTCTACGATCGCCTATTTGTTGGATGATTCAGATATGGCTTAAGAAATTACGATCGCACTTGAGAAAACGATCGGTACTCTCTGAGTCTACTAAAGCTGTTCAGCGTGTTGCTGAAGGGTCAAAATACTGTAAGTGCTCAATACTTTGATGACGCGACCAATAGCGGAATAATTTGATTTGACAATGGCTAGAGCTTCGATCGTATCAGTTCAGCTCATAAACTTTTAGACTATCGCAATTTCCAGGAACTCGCCAATCATCACTGTTTCCATGTCTTACATGAATTACTTCCCCGCTATGGCATCTGTGTTGCCTAGTGTTGCCTAGGCGTAAATCAACCGGGTTTAGCAGCCAAATCGACCAACCAGCGAACGGTTTGTGGAAATGCAATCACTATAATTAATATCGCAAATTGAATGGCCATAAAGGGAAATGCGCTCTTATGAATATCTATAGTCTTGACTTCTTTTGGGGCGACACTTTGCAAATAAAAGAGCGAGAATCCCACGGGCGGTGAAATGAATGCTGTTTGCAAATTAACAGCCATCACCACACCAAACCAAACCATATCTATTCCCAGCTTTTGCGCCGCCGGAACAAGTATTGGCATAGCAATAAAACAGATCTCCATAAACTCTAAAAACACACCCAATAGAAAGATTATGATATTACTCACAATCAAAAATGCAATTTTTCCACCGGGCAATTGAACTAGCAATCCCGTAATGAGAGTCTTACCGCCTAATGCATCAAAAATCAAACTAAAGAAGGATGAACAAAACAAAATCATCAACACAACAGACGAGACCTCGGCGGTTGCATGAGCCGCATCGGTTAGGAGTTTGAAATTGAGTCGTCCATTCATAGCCGCGAGTCCGCAAGCCCCAACTGCCCCAACTGCTCCGGCTTCTGTCGGAGTCGCGAGGCCAAAGAAGATGCTGCCCAAAATTGCAAAGATCAACAGTACAGGCGGCACGACAGCTTTGAATACTTTTAGAACTAATGCCATGCCTTTAATTTGGCGAGCTTCTGGAGGTAGTGCTGGAGCCATGTTGGGATTAAGATAAGCCACGATCGCAACATACAGCGCATAGGAAAACGACAACATTAATCCTGGAATCAATGCACCCAAAAACAAATCGCCTGCCGAGACACCAATTTGATCACTTAGTACCAGTAATACCAAACTCGGCGGAATCAATTGAGCCAATGTTCCCGATGCGACAATGACCCCCGCTGCCAATCGTTTATCGTAGCCATAGCGCAACATCACCGGGAGCGAAATCATTCCCATAATAATCACCGTCGCCGCCACCACTCCAGTCGTCGCCGCCAGCAATGTCCCAACCAGCACCACTGCCAACGCCACCCCGCCCCGCAACGGACCCAGCACAACAGCGATCGTTTCCAGCAATTCTTCCGCAAGTCCTGACTTCTCTAATACGGCTCCCAGGAATACAAAAAATGGAATGGCTAACAATGTAAAGTTTGACATGGTGCCAAACCAATTGTTTGCTAATAAAAACAGACGATCTACGTCAAATGCCCCAACAAGCCAGCCAATTAAACCAAATACTAATCCCGTTCCCGCAAATGAAAACGATACCGGGTATCCACTCATTAGAATGAAGAAAAACCCAACAAACATTCCGATCGCCAACCATTCAGATCCAATTGCAGATCCCAGTTCAAATCCCATTGTTCATGCTCCTATTCCAGGGGTAAATCTTCTATATCCGGCATCAAAATTTCTGCCGCTGTTCCATAGCCTTTCAAAATTGCTAAATACTTAATGGCCTGAGACACGGCTTGAGCAAGCAACGTTACAAAGGCGAACAGAATCGTACTTTTAATCGGCGCACGGGGCAAACCATCCGCATCCGGCGACATCTCCCAAGTCCCCCAAGTGCCATCGGGCAGATATCCCCAGGAATCTAAAACAGGATCAATCGTGACGCACCAGCCTAAAATGCAAAAGGGAATTAAGAAAAAAACAGTGCCAAGAAAGTCAACTAATGCCCGTTGTTTTTCGGTCCAATTAGCATAAAGAAAATCCACACGTACATTTTCGCCATGCTTCAGAATGTAAGCAAATCCACAGAAGAACATCAATGAGAACAAATACCATTGCAGTTCAATTAAGGCATTAGATGATAATTGAACACCAATTAAACGACCAACATACCGAGCGACTACATTGTAAAAACCGACCGAAATAGTCAAAAGCACCAGAAGCGTACTCCAACTGCCGATAATGTCTGTAATACGATCGATTTTTCGTGAAAGCGTCAACAAAAATCGAATATAAGCGGGATGAATGAGGTTGCGCAAAATTAAATACTGAATTAATTAGGCCGCTTCGATAGTATCACGATGTATCCGCGTCATCAGGTCTTGTCGCACCGGAATCTACATCACAAACCGCGATCGGATTTGCCTACGCAGAATTAGGCTTGACCATTTCTCTCTAGCTCAATAAATTTAGCTGGGTGGCCTGGTTGTGGGATTTTAACTAAAACTCCACGGCGATCGAGACTAAAAATCGAAATGTCATGTTTTTGGTGCAATGTTTGCTAATATGTTGTCAGGTTTTGATTAACCACATAACGGCGGCATGGCCAAGTGGTAAGGCAGAGGATTGCAAATTCTCCAC
>JAJAYH010000242.1 GCA_026786325.1 Alkalinema sp. CAN_BIN05
CATCACAGCCTTGGAGATTCCCTTGGCTCCGGCCTACGATTGGGCCGAGGCGATCGTGACATTTCCAACCTTTATGCAAGCCGCACGATTTGGGCAAGCTCTCGGAGATGCCGATGGCATTATCAAAAAATTAGTTACAGTATTCGCAGATCCAATTCCCCAGTATTTCACAGCCCTACGATCGGTGATTCCAGATGGCACCAGTGCAGCATTCATTATGATATCTGAAGAATCATTGGAGGTGTTACAAGAACTCGTCACGGAATTGGGAGGGACAATAGTACAGTGCAAGACTGCCGAAGAAGCCAGTAAAGGGACGAATATCTATGAATATACCTGGAATCACACCACACTCCATGCCCGAAATGTAGATCCGAATTTAACCTATTTACAAACCCTGTTGCTTGGAGATCAAGAATTAAAACTTGTTGAACATTTTTATGAGCATTTCGGTAATGAAGTGATGATGCATTTAGAATTTCTGCGCTGCAATGGCCGATCGACCCCTGCCGCATTGCAATTAGTTCGATATTCTACACCCGATCGCTTACAGGAAATCATTGCCTATCATGAATCCCATGGTGCTATTATTTTCAATCCTCACGCATATACCATTGAAGACGGCGGGATGAAACAGGTAGATCTAGCACAATTGCAGTTCAAACAACAGGTTGATCCCTATGGATTAATGAATCCAGGAAAAATGAAAGGTTGGAATACCGAGATCAAACTCTAAAAATCTTGTGCTTTAAATCCGTGATTTTCGGCATTGTCTGGGCATACTAAGATTCTAGAGTAATCCGTCAGGTCGCTATGTCCTCAGCCACCCCCAATTCCCAGAATGGTACTCACACCAATACTCACAGCAGCAACAGTACTGGTGTGAATACTTACAACAGTATTTCATATCTCTCGACTAGACGGGTACTTTCCCCAACGGTCGGATTTTATCTACGTAAACTCATTCGGCGCAATTTTGATCAACTGAAGCTTGATCGATCGGGTCGGGCAATGTTAGCCGATGGATGGGGGGATCTTGATCGGCTACTGAGTATGCACCATAATCATAATGATGCCGCAATTCAAACTGCCATTGAGCAACTTGAACATTTAACGCGGGCACATCAAGTGTTAAGTTCTCAAGGCGCAACCTTTCCGGAAGAATTAAGGGAAACCGAACAATCGATTTTTGCACTATTGGGGTATCAGTTTCAACGCCAAACCGATCGGGGAAATATTTTGGTGGTGGATGATACGCCTGCTAATGTACGAATTTTGACCGATACCTTAATGCATCACGGCTATGACATCTGTAGTGCAATGAGCGGCGAGCGGGCACTGGAAATTGTCAAGAATTTTGTGCCTGATTTAATTTTGTTAGATGTGATGATGCCAGAAATGGACGGCTATACCCTCTGTCAACAGTTGAAGGAACGGGCAGAAACCCACGATATTCCAGTCATGTTTTTGAGTGCAATCGATACCCCAAATGATAAGCTCAGAGCTTTTCAAGTCGGTGGCGTTGATTACATCACTAAACCGTTTCACTTAGATGAAGTGATCGCCCGTGTCAGTCAACAAATTGATCGTCGAAATTTACAAAAGCGATTAGAACAACAAAACTTTCGACTTCATGCTGAAATTCAAAACTACAAACAGTTGGAAGAACGCTACCGAAGTATCTTTGACAATGCAATTGATGGAATGTTTCAGTCCACACCAGAGGGCAAATTCATTACGGCGAATGCATCGCTAGCAAAAATGTATGGATACGCATCTGTCGAAGAACTTTGCACGTCTATTGGTGACATTAGTCAACAGCTTTATGTCCGTCCAGAACGTAGAAGTGAGTTCATGGGGACTGTGCTGCGAAACGGTGAAGTATCAGACTTTGAGGCACAGGTCTATTGCAAAAATGGCACGATATTGTGGATTTCGGAGACTGTCCGATCGGTGAAAGATGCCCAAAACAATCTTATGTTCTATGAAGGTACGGTCAAAGACATTACGGATCGCAAACGGAATAGTGAAATTTTGCGTGTGCGATCGAGTGAACTAGAAGAAACGTTGACTCAGCTCCGTCACAGTCAAGCGAAATTACTGCAACAAGAAAAGATGTCGAGTCTTGGCCAGCTTGTAGCAGGAATGGCGCACGAAATCAATAATCCTGTGACTTTTATTTCGGGTAATTTGGTCTATGCCGAACAGTATTTTGAAGATTTGGTGCGAGCATTTCACGAGGCAGGATTAGTCCCAGGAGATGATATTGAGTTTGTACTGAAAGATTTGCCCATACTATTGCAGTCTATTCGTACAGGGGCCGATCGGATTCGGTTGATTGTGCAGGCGTTAAAGAATTTCTCGCGCCTGGATGAAGCAGAAGAGAAGGAGGTTGATATTCATCAAGGCATTGAAAGCACATTGCTACTGTTATCTCATCGTTTAGATACCACGGCCAATCGCCCGAAGGTCAAAGTAATTAAGGATTTAGGTTCATTGCCAAAGGTGCATTGTTATCCAGGATTACTCAATCAAGCATTGATGAATTTGATGGGAAATGCGATCGATGCTTTGGATGCTAGTACGACGAATGGCAAACAACCAAAACTGGAATTACGAACTAAACTTGTAGACCCAAATCAAATTATGATCTGGATTTCGGACAATGGTTCGGGAATGCCAACAGAGGTTCAAGATCGTATCTTTGATCCATTCTTTACAACTAAAGGAGTTGGCGAAGGGACAGGTATGGGACTTGCTATTAGCTATCAAATCATTGTGGAAAAACATGCAGGTCAGCTTGAATGTATTAGCGTGTTGGGGAAGGGAACTGAGTTTGTAATCATCCTTCCGGTAAGTTTGGAAAAGAGCTTTGAAAAAGGATCGTTAAACAGCTTCAAAGACCTGTGAAACCGTTAAATTCAGTTCAGGCAAAATGGATAAAACAATCCGATCGTTTCCCTAAAGAATAGCGAAACTCTAGCCCAATCGCGTGGCAAAATTCTTTTCACGACTGGGTGACAACGATCGTGCCTTCAAAATCGCCGAGCCAAGTAAGGCATAGGATAATAATCCGATCGTCGCTAAAGCAAAGGGACCAACTAACGGTATTCCTCCGACTGAATTCCACATCGTATGCAATACCGCCGCCGTCAAATAGCCGACAAATAATGTCAACGCCGCACCCCGTGGCTTCAAAACTGCCAGCCCAATAGCATAGCCAAAATATCCGCTATAAGCCATATGCCCCGCAATAGAACCCAATAATCGCGCAATTAAAATCTGTAATCCTTGCGCTTCACTCGCATCAGCCCCCACCTGTAAGGTTGTATTTTGCACAATAGCCGGAACATACTGCCCCATAGTTTCTAACAACGTAAACCCCATAGCCGATGCGGTTCCAAATAGTATTCCATCCAATGGTTCTCGAATGCCATAACGATCGAGCCACCGAGCCGATCGGCCCAATCCAATCAATGCTAAAACCAGTAACGGCAAGGCTTTCAGCAACTCCTCCATCAGCCCTGCACCAAAAAATATATTAATCAAATTCACATCACTAGGCGAAATTTGTCCCGGCAAGATCGATCGAAACACTTTAACAAATACTAAAAATATCGGACTCAGAATCAGCCCCACCGTACTCAATCCCACTAACAGAATTACCCACCACGCCTTCGGTTTGCCACAAAGTTGATAGACCAGATAATAAGCGGCAAGTCCCAAATATGCAGCCAGAATTCCATTGAACGATCGCTGATTCCCCACAGTAAAGAACAATGACACCACCGCCACAATTGTCACCAAAGCTGGAAAGATATAGGCTTTGCGTCGAATCTCCAACCCTGTCGAAAAAATGGGTAACAACTGGGTCAATGTCACTCGATCGGGATCTTCGGAACTCGTCACAACATCGGCGTAGTTGTCTTTGTTGTCTTTATAGTATTGTGATGGCACAGGGCGCTTGAATGACGAATTGCTTGCGATCGATGTAAGTCCCTTTCCGGTCGATTTAGATTCTTGCGACACTTGCTCAAATCTATACTCTGGACCATTCTGACCCAGAACAATCCGATCGCCATCCTGCAAAACTTGACA
>JAJAYH010000243.1 GCA_026786325.1 Alkalinema sp. CAN_BIN05
GCCTTGAATCAAACGGTTCATGGGGACGGGCTTGGTGAGATCATTCTGAATCTCATTTACAACACGGGCTTGAGCTTTGGTCAGTTCAAAGGGTAGACCATCGTAGAATTCAGTGATTAGCGATCCTTCAGGTTGCAGAATTACGCTGGTTTGTTTGGCTTGTTCGCGGTATCGACGGGACAATAAACCCAATTGCAAATAGAAGAACTCATCAAATACCAATCGTTTTCGGGCCGCATCAAGAGATTCCCGATCGTCCGGGAAATGAATCTGTGCAATTGCCCGTTGAATTTCAGCGAGGTTATATTGCGATCGTAATCCCTCCGGTAAAGTTTCAGCGAGTCTGGCAGCAGCAGGCAATCCTGACTTCATTGCACGTCGCACCAAATCCGCACCGACACCATCAGTTAAGGGATAAATCGGCAAAATTCGCCCGACAACATCGGAGTCTACTTCGCCATCAAATTCTAAAATTTCAATTTGAGGATTATCGAGAGTGAGTCCATAGTTCGTTTCCTTGACAAGTCCAGAAGCAGCGACAGCGGCTCCGGTGGGATGCATTTTCTTTTGTTGCTCTTGCCAACCGCGCCCCGAAAAACGACTGCCCATGAAAAAACGGCTCAATTTCATGCGGCCTGAACTGTCTTTAATGGTTAGGTCAAAAATAGTGAGCTTGTTATTTTTGACCGTAGTAAAGCAATTGCAAGACGTAATAGTCCCGACGATCGTGGCCGTTTCACCTGCTATGAGATCCCGGATTTTGGCTTGGCGGGCGTAGTCGATATGCTCGCGGGGATAATAGTAGAGTAAATCTCGAACCGTGATAATGCCGAGTTTGGCTAGTTTTTCAGCACTTTTAGGTCCGACTCCGGGAAGATAAGTGACAGCTTGTTCGAGATCGGGAATTTTGCCAGACGGAGAGGCTTCTTTACTGGAATTAGTTGTACTGCGGATAATTGTTTTTGTGGCGGAATCTTTCGCGGGCTGTTGTTGAATCGATTGCTGCTGGATGGACTGTTGAGTCGATTGTTTCAGACTATAAACAGTACGCCTGGTTTCTGCGACTAAATGCTGCCGATCGGCAAACTCTAGATCCCCGTAACTAGAGTATTTTTCAGCCAGGGTTTGGAGCTTTTGCCGATCGCTCCGATCGAGCACAGGACTGGGTTCCCCCAAAGCAATTTGGAGAAATTCACTAAACCGATATTGATTGCCCTGAAGATCATTAAATCCAGCTTCAGCTTCAAAGGCGAGGGCTTTTTGGAGGCGGAGAAAGTCCATAGGGGCTTGGGATGACAATTATAGAATCTTGACAACCAGAAAATTCGAGTTTCTGCAAGAGATTACTTATGATAAATCATGGAGATACCGACGCGATCGATGGCCATGACGATCGAGATAAGCCCGACACGATCGAGGCATAAAGGAATTTTTTTCAATTGCCACAAATTAGAACTAAGCTATTATCGATTAGTGTCTTTATAGGCATACTGTTAATCAAAGACTGAAAATCCTGATTCCAGACCTGTGGCCTTGATGTCCGTAGTTTGGATTTCGTTAAAAATCTGATTGATGTTTTCACGACTGAAGGTTTCTCATGCAGGATGCGGCGGCTACGATTGCGCGGCAATTGGCCCAAGATGAACAGGCCACGCGAATTTATAAGTTTCTGACTTACGTGAGCGAAGGCACTTGGGTTGGGGACATTTCGTCACCGAATGAAGCCATGATTTATCGGGTCTTAGGCCAGCTCTTGGAGCAGTTTCCCGACACAAGCTTGCTGCGATCGCGCCTTCACATCAGTGTAAATACCCTCAGTAAACCCGCCGAATATTCTCAAATTGCGGACACCATCCTAGAGGCAATTTTCTTGGTTAGGGGCGGCGGCGAAGACCCAACCACCATGTTCTTGTGGGTAGTGTCTCCCATTAATCCCCAAGTCAATCTCCAGACCACGCTCTACATCACTATTTCCGCCCAACTGCTCCAGCTTCCCAACCAAATCCGTCTAAAAAAGCTAGCGTTCTGTGCCGCCCAATCTATCTGGGAAGGGGATGTGGCTAAGCTAGTGTCTATGAGTTGGATCGATTTGACCAAAATGATTCATCAACGCCATGCCACCCGTAAGGACTTAAAAAATGGGTTGGAACAAGTCGTAAGTCGGTTGAGTAAGCCCATTGAATATAGTTTGTTGGCAGAGACGTTAATCAATAATCTACAAGCTCTTTACCGAGTGCCGATCGTAGAAGTTCCCTCGGATACTACCGAACTAAACCTCACACAAAATCTCACACAAAATCTCAATCTTACTGAGGCTGAGTCGCTAGCGAATTTCGACGAGGTGGGCCGAGATACCTACGTTCCTAAGCCCGCCGACGTAATGCCCCCATCGCCTTGGAGTGATGATACGGGGAGCAGCATGGTAGATGCGATCGATTCTGTGGTGTTTGATTTGCACTTTGACATTATGAAATTGGCCAATCCACTACGCCTCAAGCATTTGTTATTGATTTTGGTGAATAGCGTTGAACCTAAAGATGCGATAGAAGGCATGACCCTGCGACAACAAAGCACGATGCCATTGCTTGCGACGGCGTTTAGGCTACACCGAAAACCAGAAATTTTAGCGATTAAATTGCGGGAAATTGCCCGGAAATTACCAGATTCCGATGAGTATGAAACGACGATCGAGGCCATGATGCGGGCATTTAAGGTGCGATCGGCTTCAACGCTAGGAAGCACCACTAAACGAATGTCCGCCGATGAGTCAGCCATCGTCACAGGAATTCGCGCTTAGTCTTTAAAATTGATTAGCTCTTTATTTCTTACATTATTTTATTTGGAATGGCCCGTCATGACTCCTGAAGACCTGATCACCCAATACAA
>JAJAYH010000244.1 GCA_026786325.1 Alkalinema sp. CAN_BIN05
CGTGCGATCGCGGTTACACCTGCACCCACTTGAGCCGGAGTATTGGGCATAGCTCGAATAACCGCATGACTTGGGAATGCAGCTTCTAATTGGGGCAGAGAAATCCCAGCCAGTATGGAGACGATGACAGCAGATGAATTGAATGAACCTACAATCTGCTGGGTCACTTGGGAGAAAATTTGAGGCTTAATGGCAAGTAATAAAAGCTCTGAAGCTTCAGCAGCTTCGACATTGTTACCCGTCACTTGAACATTATAGCGATCGGCTAAAAAATTCTGTCGATCCACAACAGGATCGCTGACCACAATTTCATGGGCCTCAAAAAAATTCTCAAAAACAAGGCGAGAGAGGAGCGCTTCGCCCATCATCCCGCCACCTATCATTCCGAGTTTAGTAGTCAAATTTATTTTTCCTGAATGTACTAAAAGATAGCGGACTTAAATACAAATAATGTCGAGTAAACCTTGATTTACAACACTAATTAGACCGCTACCCCCCAAATAGCAATTACTGCGCCATACGCATTGGTTCAGCCGTCCAAGGTGAAGTTGTCGCCGTGGGACGGGTCGCACGAATCGGTTGAACTGTTTCATTAACAACACCCGCTTGAGTACTAACTTGAACACAACTGGGTGTGAACAAAAAGATACTTTCACCAATACGTTCTTGATGACCATCAATCGCATAAGTACCACCGGCAACGAAGTCAACAGCACGTTGGGCTTGGTCGGGATCCATGATCGTCAAATTCAAGACAACAGACTTACGTTCGCGCAAAGCTTGGATGACTTGGGGCATTTCTTCAAACGTACGAGGCTCAATTACAACCACTTCAGACAGTCCGTTAGACGTTCCAGGCATACCAATTACATTGCTCACAGCACTAACCGGGGAAACTTCAGCACCAACGAAGGAAGTACGATCGCGCAGACGACGACGGGAGCGACTGTCATCTTCCTGAGCGACAGGAGCAGGTTCATCACGGTACAAATCTTGGTAATCTTGGCCATCCATGTCGTCATACTCGTATTCATAGTCCACAGGCTCATTGAACCCGACGAAATCCCGAATCTTATTGAAAATACCCATGAGCAACACTCTCCATTAATAATCGAACGTATTTAAGAAACAAAATAGCAGTGAAACAAATTACTAGGTTGAACCGCTGATGGAACGTGAATAAGCTAATAATCTGACTGAATCAATGGGACATGCTTTAAGAGAGATTAAGTAGCTTGCCAACAGTTGTGTCTGTCAAGATTAAAACAATACTGCAAAACAATGTAATAGATCTACGGATCTTGACTGATGTAACAAATACATCAGGTTTAACCCATTTATCAATTATTCTGTCCAATACAATCAGATTAACAAGCCCGTTCAGCCTAGGCATTAATCATTCAATCAAATGATTAACCAATAAGTTCTATTCTCATTAGAAACAGATTGTGAAGCCGGGGATATACGGATTAATCATTGATCAACCAAGTTAATTAAAAAGCATTTAATTGACGCTCAGTAATCTGCTTAATCTGTGGTAGACATAATCTAGCACAAGTGCTTGGAATGATCCACTAGATCTAGCGTTATTTTTTATTTTTTCGAGCGATCGGCACTAGATATAGCTTCTCTGACCGAAGAGGATGCTGCCAGGGCGAATAATTGTAGCACCTGCCTGAAGTGCGAGTTGATAATCGTTGGACATGCCCATAGAAAGCTGGAGCATTGGGAGGCTAGGGATAGACTGTTGGCGGATTTCGGCGGCGAGACGGGCTGCATCAGCAAAGCAAGCTTGCAGTTCATTACCGCTGAGTTGGACTGGGGGAATGAGCATTAAGCCTTGGACTTGAAGGGCGCTGAGGGCGGTTAGTTGGGGGATCGATCGGAGCAAGTCCTCAGGTAACCATCCAGATTTGGTGTCGTCGGGTCGAAGCTTGACTTGCAGACAGCCTTGGATGATTTTGCCTTGGTCTTGAGCAATCCGATCGATTCGTTGCGCTAGAGCTAAGCTGTCAATGGATTGGATCCAGTCGAAATGTTGAACAGCTTTGAGGACTTTATTACTTTGTAAGTGCCCAATAAAATGCCATGTCAATCCGCTGAGATCTTTCAGTGCCTCCTGTTTTTCGATGGTTTCTTGGATTCGGTTTTCCCCAAAGTCCCGAAGTCCAGCCGCATATGCCGATCGCATTGCAAGGACAGAAACCTGTTTCGTCACCGCCACGATGCGCACGGCCTCAGGAATTTGATCGCAAAAATGACGAATATGTGACACTTGCTCAAGTGTCACGGGATCTGATTGTGTCATTTAATTTTCCTCTTCTGACATTCCAAAAAATGCGAGTAACTCACGATTAACGGTTTGGGGACTTTCTTGTTGGATCCAGTGACCACAGTTGGGTAAAAATTTAAGCTCAAACGAGGCTGATACCGCATGGCGAAGATCCTCGGCAATCCGCGCACTCAACACAGCATCCTCTTCGCCCCACAACACTAATGTTGGAGCCGTAATTAATTGAGGCGATCCAGACGACATCGTAGACCAGGTATCACTAATCCAAATTAAGGGCGAAAAAAGCTGACGATAATAATTTAGGGCGCTGGCGATCGCACCGGGCTGCCGTAAAGCGGCTTCGTACATTGCAGAGGTTTCACGAGTAAAAAAGCCTTTTCGGACGGCCAATCCTCGGAACACGGTCTGGACAAAGTTCTTTAAGTTTTGCTGAATTAGCCACTCGGGCAATCCAGGAACCTGAAATGCAAAGATATACCAACTCCGACGCAACTGATTTAAGTCTTGAATCAAGTTGGCTGCGAAGCGTGACGGATGAGGAGCGCTCAGAATAGCTAATCTATTCAACATATGAGGAAATTTTTGAGCAAACCGCCAAGCGATCGCTCCACCGAAATCATGTCCGACGATGTGGGCGCGCTCGTAGCCGAGGTTTTCAATCAAACCCTTAATATCGGAGGCTAACGTCGTTAGATCATAACCCGTGGAAGGCTTATCAGACTGATTGTAACCACGCAAATCAGGAACGACCACTTTGAAATGGCGTGCTAAGACTGGGATTTGATAGCGCCAAGAATACCAAAACTCTGGAAATCCATGAAGCAAGATTACTAGGTCACCTTCGCCTTCAGTCACATAGTGCAGACGAATGCGGTTAGCTTGGATGAAATGATGTTGTAGCACGCGATCATCCGACTAGCTCAGCTTCTAAGTCCATGAGAGGCGATCGCGTAACAGCATGGATGGGAGTTGATTTTTCCATCAACATGTCTTGCGCTTGGCTCGGGAATTTAGAAATATTTTCTAGTTCTTGAAGCTGGCTAATGGCTTCGGCTCCCTCTAGCTTCATGAGTTCGCGATCGTCTCGCATCTCAGTCCAAGTGATGCCGTAGTCTGAGACCAAAAACCGAATCAAATGACTATCGGCCAAGCTAACCATGAATGACGCGCTGTTCATTTCGCCTCCACAAGTGTAGCAAGAAGCGATGTAGCCTTGATTTTCAAGGACGATGGCCAATGCTTGAAGGTTCATGACTAAGTCCTTCACAAATTGGCTGTGGTGTTGAGCAAGTCTTGTGAACACAATAAAATCTCCGTTCGTCTATCAAAACTCTAAAAGAATTATTTAAGTTTCTTAATATACCTCAAAAATATGGGTCACATAACTTCATTTTCAAAAAATATTAAATTCTCGTCACGCTACTTTGTCTATATCTCTCCATAATAGTTGCGTCCGGAAGATTCATGAGTATCAACAATGACAAAGGCTACCCTCAAGTCAGCTAATGTCTCAGCTAGGGTTTCAGTCCGAGAGAACCCACCAGCCAAAAGCTGGACCCAGAAAGCGCACCGTCACCCAGAACGCAACCAGTATCCCAATACTAACCCAAGCTCCAGTGGTGGTGATGGAGACAAATTGGTTGGCTTGCTGGCGGGTAATGGTCGTCCAGGGAAGAATTTTTTCTTCAAGACGGGCTTGTTCAGCACGTTCAGCCTTTAGGCGCTGAGGAGATTTTTTTTGATTCGGGCGATCGGAATTTGCCATCTTCAGACTCTGGGTGAGTTTATCTGGGTAAGTTCAATAGGAGCGGTCTGACTAGCTTATCCCTGATGTGAGCAGGTAAGTCAAATACACTAGCCTAATCATAGCGGGATTGAGATGACATGCTACCGATCGGCTCCGCTGTCGTCCCAATTTTCATTCCAGCGATCGTCCAGATAATTCAACCGGGCATAGGGACTGAGTGCGGCGAGTACTTGGGTGCCATAGATCCGGTGGATAACTCGGCTGTCTAAAAGCGCCACCAAGCCACGAGCCGATCGGACCGGAAACACAGCCCGTTGAAGTGCCATCAGCGCGGTCGGGAGCAAATACAAGCGAAACCAATCCTGCCGTAGTTGTTTGTAATCTTTCACACGGGCCGCCACTAGCGGATCTTCCAACGATGGCATGGGTAAGGTTGCAATCACAATGCAGCGCGGTACACCTACGATCCCGGCTTGTTGAAACTGACTCCACTCATCCCAACCTGCGACCAAAATGCCGTTAGTCGCTTCAGGAATTCGATCGACTTGGACTCGTGATCCCCATTCAGCCGCGAGGGTTGCGCCGACTTGAGTCCGCAATGGCGTGTCACCAACCAAAACAACGACTAAACCCGCTGCAATGTGCGATCGAGACAGAATTTGTCGAAGTTCGGATAGCAGCGCTGGCTGAAACTGGGGTGTGTTGGGCATGGGAATGCGATCGGGCTGATAAAGCTGAACGCAGGATTCATGGCGCGGGGGAGAGAATTTTATACAGGTTAAGTCGTCGAGACCGTGAGTTTGGCGATAGGTGTCAGCACTGGCATCGAGATCCAGGGCGCTGCCAATTAGGACGGTCGGTTGCTGTTGCCAAATCGGTCGTAGGAGTGAGCCAAGACGAATGGGGCTGTGCTGAAGGGTGAAGGTGCCGGATTTACGATCGACTTGGGCTGATAACAATCCGGGATCATTGGTGTGAGCGGACAATGAATCTCTATTGCACTCTCTCTTGGACTCAATTTGCGGGCCGGGTGTCAGATGATTCAGCAGTTCAGTCCAAGATTCGGTTAGGGGTGAATGGTGCTGAAG
>JAJAYH010000245.1 GCA_026786325.1 Alkalinema sp. CAN_BIN05
AGTCCACCAACGGAACATGCATGGGTTGAGCTAGAATCTTGTCGGATTGATCCTAATTTGCGTTTTCTGAAGAAGACGGCTAAAGAATTGTTCTATTTTTCAGCCCATTACTTGACAGTAGAAGACCTCAAGGAAACGGTTGAAGAAGCCAAAGAAGATTATCCCGAAGACGATCCATTGCCGATCTATGGAAAGATGCCCTACGAATATTATGGTGATGTGATGTTAGGAGATAAGCCTTATCAAGATGCTTACGAAGCTGCAAAAACAAAATGTCGAGAGTTCGATCGTCCATCTGGCCCAGTCAAACGTGCGACTAAGCAAGATCAAAATCCAGAATAACAAAATCTACGATCGCACCACTCAGAAACAGTCTGGATTGATTGCAATGGCGAAAAAAGGAAACGATAGAGCAGACCAAGATAGCCCGTGGAAGCTGATTCTAAGGCAATATTTTCAAGAGGCGATGGAATTCTTCTTCCTCGATATTGCTGACCAAATTGATTGGACAAAACCGATCGAATTTCTTGACAAAGAGTTCCAACAACTTACACCCGATTCAGAAATTGGCAAACGGTTTGCAGATCAATTAGTTAGAGTATATCAAAAAGGTGGGAATTCAATCATTCTTCTGATTCATCTTGAAGTCCAAGCCGAACCAGAAGAGATCTTTCCAGAGCGGATTTTCACCTATTTACTACGCATTTTTGATTACTTCCATCAACCGCCGATTAGTCTGGCGATTCTTTGTGATTCTGATGCAAAATGGCGACCAAATCAATATGGTTTCACAACATTTGGAAGTTCTCTGCAATTCAATTTCACTTCGGTTAAATTGTTGGATTATGCGGTGCAACGGGATGAACTGGAATCAAGTCAGAATGTCTTTGCAACTGTGGTGATGACGCATTTGAAGGCTCAAGAGACGAAAAGTAACCCAATGGCCCGAAAACAGTGGAAGCTAGCTTTAATAAAACGGCTCTATGAGCGGGGTTACGATCGATCGTATATACTAAATCTATTCAAATTCACCGATTGGCTCCTTATATTACCGGAAGAATTAAAGTTTTCGTTTTGGGAGGAGTTAAGAATCTATGAGGAGGAACGTCAGATGCCTTATATTACCAGTGTTGAACAGATTGGCTACGATCGGGGAGTCAGAGAAGCAGACCAACGATTGCAAGAACAATTACTAGAAGCTCAACGATCGCAAGAACGATTGCTAAATGCCCAACGATCGCTCCTTGTTCGACAACTGACTCGTAAGATTGGACCCATGCCTAGTGACACGATCGATCGGATTAATACTGTGCCGATCGATCAACTAGAATCTCTCGGTGAAGCACTATTCGATTTTGAGTCGATCGTAGACCTAACCACTTGGTTAGACAATCAGGGCTAATGATATATCTACTGTCAGCCTCTGACTAAGACAATAGGTTCTATAAGATGAATTAGTTCTACAACCAAGTTGAAGCCGATCGTAACAATTCGGGGATTTCATCATCGGGTTCAAATTCAAGCTGAGTTTCTCGCAATCCCAAATACCCTGACTCAGTGAATGAATTCAACATTCTCGCCAACGCAAACCAAACCTCCGACTCGAATTCCCAATCTTTTTCTCGGTATGCCCGACATGATATGGAATTCATCGCCCAAAAATAACTATTACGTACAATAGAACCGCCCTTCTTAAAAGGCGGCACATCGTCTTTATGAATATACAAAATGCCGTCGCTGACTCTAGTCCGCATGATGTCTAAACCTAGGTTTTACTTAACTCATTTCTAACGTCGCTGGCTCTAACGTCGCTGAAGAGTACCGCCATCGTTGCCACCATCGGACCAACCATTGCTCCGATCGACCCAATTGCGGGCTGGACGATCTGTTGTGGAGCGATCGCCCACTGGACGATCGACCGACTTAACCGGGCGAGTCCCAGCCGTCATAACGGGCGTGGTGGCTTCCTTGGGTTTTGCTTTACTTGCCCGCAGATCACGGCCCATCCATTCGGCTTCGTTCAATTCTTCAATAGCTTTATCTTCCTGTTCATCCGTCTCCATTTCCACAAAGGCAAACCCTCGAGCCTGTCCTGTTTCACGATCCATCGGAAGCTGAACCCGTTTAACCACACCATATTGGTTGAACACCTGTGTCAATTCATCGCTCGTAACGGTGTAAGACAAATTACCGATATAAACAGACATAACAAAAAACTCTTAAGACGACTAAATCTGACGATTCTAGGAGTACATCGTACCCGAGGAATACCGTACCATGGGGTGATTATAACCCATCGAGCAATCTGGATTTTAAACTTATGACAGTGCCAGTGACAAAAACAACCGCTCCCTTTGGCACTTGGCGATCGCCGATCACCTCTGAATTGATTGTGGCGGGGAGCATTGGGCTTGGACCGCTGCTGCTGGACGGCGATCGGCTACTTTGGACGGAGGCTAGACCCACGGAAGCCGGACGCAATGCCCTTTGTCAGTCACTGCTGTCGAATCCCGACTTAATTTCTGAGCTGACAACTGCGCCCTTTAATATTCGGACAAGAGTTCATGAATATGGCGGTGGGGCGTTTCTGGCGATCGCAAATCAGATTTATGCAGTAAATTACATCGATCAACGTATTTACAAAATTACAGCAGACGCTGAGCCAAAGGCAATTACGATCGAGATTGCCTATCGCTATGCTGATTTTATTTTGGATGCGGGCCACGATCGGTTGATTAGTGTTCGGGAAGATCACAGCCGCGAAGATCACACCAGTGCTGAGGCTCATGAACCCAAAAATGAACTGGTGGCGATCGATCTTAAAAATCCCAATGCCCCGCAAATTGTTCTGGCCACAGGTCATGATTTTTATGCCTCACCTTGTTTGAGTGCGGATGGGAAATGGTTAGTCTGGCTGACTTGGGATCATCCGAGAATGCCGTGGGAAGGGACAGAATTGTGGATGGCGGCGATCAACGAAGATGGCACGATCGGTACGCCCAATTTAATTGCAGGCAGCAGCACCGAATCAATTTTTCAGCCGCTGTGGGCCGATGACGGAATATTGTATTTTGTGAGCGATCGGACGGGCTGGTGGAATCTTTATCGTTGGCATCCAGCGAATCTGGCAGATAATCCAAGCCATCCCGGTGAAATCGAAGCCATTTGTCCAAAAGAAGCAGAATTTGGGCAACCCCAATGGGTCTTTGGCATGTCGAGTTATGGACTGCGTAATCAGAATGAGCTAATTGCGACCTACAGCGAAAATGGTCTTCAAAAGTTGGCGAGTCTTAATCTCAAAACCCTAGAGCTAGTCGAGATTCCTACGCCTTACAGTTCAATTTCTGGTTTGCGGGTGGGCGATCGGACCTTAGCATTCCAGGGGGGATCCGCAACTCAGCCGACGGCGCTGGTGACGATAGATTTGGAGACGCTGAAAATTATGGTGATTCGCAAGGCCAGCACGTTGTCGGTGGATGTGAACTATTTGTCGATTCCAGAGCCGATCGAGTTCCCAACAGAAAATGGATTAACAGCTCACGGATTCTACTATCCCCCAACCAACGGCGACTTTGAAGCGGATCCAAATGAACGACCTCCGTTGTTGGTGAAAAGCCATGGCGGCCCAACAGCCGCAACGGAAGCATCGTTTAATTTGCGGGTGCAATATTGGACGAGTCGGGGCTTTGGGATTTTGGATGTGAATTATGGTGGGAGTACGGGTTATGGTCGAGCTTACCGTGAGCGACTCGATGGCAATTGGGGCATTGTGGATGTGGCGGATTGTGCGAATGGGGCGAAATATTTGGCGGATCAAGGACGAGTGGATGGCGATCGGCTAGTGATTAATGGCAGCAGTGCGGGAGGTTACACAACCCTGGCAGCGCTTGCCTTTACGGATGTCTTTAAAGCCGGGGCCAGCTACTACGGGGTTAGCGATCTGACGGTGTTGGCAGAAGATACCCACAAGTTTGAATCGCGCTATATGAATAGTCTGATTGGGGCATATCCGGCTCAGGCTGATGTGTATAGGAGCCGATCGCCAATTAATGCGATCGATCAACTGTCTTGCCCAATTATTTTTTTCCAGGGTGATGAAGATAAAATTGTTCCGCCGAATCAAGCTGAATTAATGGTGAATGCGCTGAAGGAGAAGGGTTTGCCTGTGGCGTATTTATTGTTTGAGGGGGAGCAGCATGGCTTCCGAAAGGCGGAAAATATCAGACGATCGATCGATGGGGAGTTTTATTTTTATTCCCGAGTATTCGGGTTTAAACCTGCGGAGGATTTGCCGGAGATTCCGATCGCGAATCTGTAAGAACAAATTAGTCGGCTAATTTAGACAGCCAAATCAGCGAGGGGCAGAGAATTATTTTCTGCCTCTTGCTAAATGAGAGATTATCTGTGATTATACATAAGGCTTAAAAAGCACGGATGACTGGCGCAATCGGTAGCGCATCGGACTCTTAATCCGCTGGTTCTGGGTTCGAGTCCCAGGTCATCCATAGTTTGAATTGAGAATGGTGAAAGTTTGAGGGAAGGATTGGCGTTGTGCATTTATTGATTCCTTCGGCGGGTTCGGGGCGGCGGATGGCTAGCGATCGTAACAAAATGTTGTTGCTGGTGAATGGTCGTTCTATTTTGGCTTGGACGCTGTTAATTGCGGAACGATCGCAGAGTATTCGGTGGATTGGTATTGTCGGGCAGCCCCATGATTTTGAAGATTTTCAGACCATTGTTGATTCATTAGCACTTACTAAACCTGTTGTATTGATTGTAGGCGGTGATACTCGTCAAGCCTCGGTATATAATGGCTTGAAAGCGCTGCCGAATGATGCTCGTCAGGTGTTAATTCATGATGGAGCAAGGTGTTTGGCGACGGCAGATTTGTTCGATCGCTGTGCGGCGGCGCTTCAAACTGTGGATGGATTGATTGCGGCAATTTCAGTGAAAGATACAATTAAAGTAGTTGACGAAAATCGATTGATTGTGGAGACTCCCGATCGGGCAAATCTTTGGGCCGCACAGACTCCGCAAGGGTTTCAAGTTGAGTTATTGAAAAAGTGTCATGCTGAAGCGGAAGAAAAGGGTTGGAGTGTGACCGATGATGCGGCGTTGTTTGAAAAATGTGGATTGCCCGTTCACATTGTATTAGGCGAAGAAACGAATCTAAAAGTGACGACTCCGGTCGATTTGACAATAGCGGCCTTCATTTTGAGCGATCGTTAAATCGAAGAATATTAAAAGTTCCAATACTCAATGTTCAAGTTTTTGAATTTGGAGATTGAAACTCACTTCTATTTTCCGATCGCTCTACGATTCTGGAGTGATAGATTCTGAAGTGATTGGAAGAAGTTATCCCATAAACTACAAGGGCGATGGACTCGGCGGTAAACTCGGCATCACCTGACAAGCCCAAGCCATGACTTGCATTCCAGACTGCACGATCGCCCCCGTTCCCTGTTCGATCGATCGTCCTACTAAGGAAAATGGACCTAATGCCATGGAACTTCGTACCGATTGAAGTTCCTGGGTTTGCCAATTGGATTGAATTCGTAAATTTCGCACCAGTAAGACCGCGATCGGAACCGCTGGGAAAGCTCTGGCTGTCGATTCTCCGGTTTGGAAGCCGGGAATATACCAATTATGGGTTTGAAGATAGGGATTATAAAACCAACGGCGATCGATATTTACCCAGCAATACTCAAAACTCACTGAGATTTGAGAAGATTTAATAGTCTCAGTTTGTGATTGCGCGAAGATTTGTGCATTGACTAACTCCTGAAGTCGCCAATTACGGCCCACTAATGTAGTACGATCAAGAATGGGGGTTGCAATAGGCTGTTTAACTACAGTTTTGACTCTGGGTATCATGACCCGATCGTCGAAGTTCCGTTCTAGCAGTTCCTTGGGGCGGAAGCTGGCGATTTTTTGGGAGAGTTGATTGATTTGTAAGGTGGCAGGTTGGCGAATGGATTGGAGGAGATTGGAATTGCCTTCGGCTACGGATTGCAATAGCATTTCCCGTTTAAATTGAATGGGCGCTGCTTTATTTAATGCTTGGTCTATCTGGGGCGCAACGTCCTGGACAGCAATGCGATCGAGAATCTCCGGTTGTTTTAATACCGCTGTCAAATCCTGCGGCAAGACCTGAAGTGCCCAAGGTTGATTGAGATCTAGGGCGATCGCACTTTTAACTGCGGCCCTAAAGACAGATTTAGTTTGCTCGGTGGTTTTACTTTGTTCTGCGATCGTCACCGTATAGCTCGTCCAATTGCTGGGTGCATCGGGACGATACCAATTGCTCGGACTCGCGAACGATTGACAATAGGGAATCGGCGGCGCACCAATACGGGCACGGCCCATTTTACTATTTTTTAACCGCTCTTCTGCTTGATCCCGCATTCGACCAAAGAAAACTTGATCATTTTCAGTTGGACTTTGACTCATGCCACCCATGACGAGCATTTCGTACTGCTCTTCGACTTGATTACCATTTGGGGTAAAACGATTGGCATTAATTTGGGGAACTTGATTGACCAGTTGCGAGAATTCTTCAATGGCTAATGCATCAGAGAAATCGGTTTGGTTTGGTTGGCGAAAGTTTGCGATCGAAATGGGTGGACTCGCACCCGAATCAAAGGATAGAAAGGTCTCTGAATTGACGACGGAATTTTTGGTTTGATACAGGCTCAGGAAATAGTCGTGGACTTGCTGCATCAGGTCGGTAATAGGGCTGCTCATAGTAATTGCCTTCTTAGTGTTATCAAAGTCCCCCTTTTTAAGGGGGATTTAGGGGGATCGAGATTGATCAGAATCACGAGAGAATTCAAAGCTAAAGCTATCGAACTGGTGTGGCAACCTTTGTTTTGGCAGGGACTAACGCAGGATCATCAACCTTTGGTCCCGCAGGTAAAATTGCACTGACCCAAGCGACAATTTGGGCACCTTTCACTTCTAAAGTTTGACCATCCCAGAACCAATGGGAACTACCAGAAGAGAACTCTCCCGACTCCCCACTCCAACTTGAATCAAACTCTCGACGACTATGGCTAGCACGGCCACCCACGACCAATGGACCAAAGGCAAAGCCCCCGCCACCACTGACATTTGTGCTGCTGCTACTACTTTGATTTCGGGCATTTTGATAGGTTTGATTCATTGTTTGGCCATCACTACCCCAATTGTCACTCTGAATCTTCACCTTACGCACCACCAGGAATTGAGTCGGCAACATGGGCATCAAGGCTTCTGTCAAACCGACTTGGCCATCTATAGTCCCATCACTGACTGCATTCTTTTTCTGATCTTTCAAATACCAGCCTTTGGTATAAAACAAATCACTCATTAACCAATCTCGATGAATATCACAAAGACCATATTCGATCGTAATGGTCAAATTTGTCGCAGTGTTTTTGAATTGGTTTTGGCTGGAACTATTAGAACCAGAATTACCAGAACTACTGGACGAAGACCCACCACCACCACCGCCTAAGGTAATGAACCCTAGGCTAAAACCACCACTACCGGAAGTCGATGAAGATTGGCTGTGGGTGTTACCGTAGTAGGAACCATTACGACTGCTAGAGACTTCGCTAGCATAATCACTTTGGGAAATCTTCAAGGATTGCCAACCAATATCATCCACATCCATATCACACCAAGATGTTGGCAGAATGTAGGAATAGGGCGTTTTGGTTGAGACCACTCCAGTAAGACCCAAATTCCAGGCATCGTAAGTCTTCCGGGCTTTAGCAATCATATATTCTGGCAAACTCACGCCGACCGACTTCACCGTTGCCAATGCCCGCTCAACTTTTTCAGCACCCTGAGTCTTAAAAGCATCCCAGGCATCATCGACATCCTGTTGATAGACGACTGAAGTTTGAGGCCAGAGATCGGCTTGAATAGGATCACTGAGGGCTTCGCCTTGTTTGCGGGCAAATTTTTCTTTTGCTTTGGCGTAAGCTTTTGCATTTTCAATATACTTTTCATAGCGACGTGTAGGTGCGTCAAAGTCATATTGCGTTGCATCATCACTATCTTTTTGATACAGAACTTTGAGGGCTTCATCGACCCGTTTTTTCACGTCGGGGGCAATGTTAGCCGAGGCAATCGCTTGCATTCCATTCAAAATCCCTTCATAGGCATTCCCAATACTACGTTCAGGATCATATGCTTGATATAGACCATCGGTTGTCACCATGATCAATCGATCGGCTAATTTTGAGCAATTGTAGGCAGCATTAATCGCCCGTTTAGCTCGATCGATCGCTGCTGATGCCGCAACAGCAGGGGTGGAGGTTGTAGAGGATTTGAAGGTGTCCTGTAGGGTTGATCCACCGATCGGGGACCAAGGTTTTGCATAGTCTCTGGGGTCGATCATTTTACCCAAAGGCAAATGGGAGAAGACAACGGGATTGAGCGGTTTGCCATTTAAATCTTTGGATTGTTCGCCCAAAACACGGTGACGCAATTCATCAAAAATTGCTAATACGGCAGCGCCGGGATGTGCAGACATAATTGAGGCTCCATAGAAAATTAAGTGAATGGGAAAGCCATGAGTTTGTTAAGTTCAACGGCTTTCCATACCTAAGATTCTGGCGCATTCTTTCGCTGACCGCAGTACCCGATCGGGTAATTTTTTAAAGGTCCGCCCGACATTATTCGGATGGTTTACGCATTGTTGTTGTTGCACTCAGTAAGATTGAGAGACATTCCTTAGCAATCTTTACTTCGCAATATTCGAGTTAATGTATTGTTGATTATCAGGAGCTAATTTTAAAATAGGACGGCTGTAAGTTTGATGGGTAGAACAGTTGTAAGATTTTGCGCGATCGTCCTGACCACACTTTTAATGGTGGTATCACTGGGAGGCTTATATCCGCAGGGTCTGAGGGCCGAAGGTAATGCGATCGAGATTGCTGTAGCTGCACCTCTAGACGATGACGGTGCTAGTGGCGGTCAAGAGATAGTCGATAGCGTCAAACTATATATTGATGCGACCAATCGTGACGGGGGTATTAATGGTCGTCAGCTTAAATTAAATATTTTTGATGACAAGGGGAATGCTGACGGTGCGGCTCAAGTTGCTAACGAGATTGCTAAAAGTAATGCGCTGGTGGTGTTAGGTCATCGATCGTCCGATGCCTCGATCGCCGCAGGTAGTGTTTATCAAGACCGTAAATTACCTGCGATTACAGGTACGGCAAATAGCCCTAAAGTTACGAGCGATCGCCCCTATTATTTTCGGATTATTTATACTAATCCCGATCTTGCCAAAACCCTATCAATTTACGCACAGCAAGTACTTCAGTTCAAAACTGCTAGTGTGATTTATGACAAGGCTAGTAAAAATGAAGAGGCGCAGTCTCAAGTCATTAAGTCCGCCTTTGAAACCAATGGTAAGGGCAAAATTCAGAAAATTTGGGCGATCGATTCTGACCCGAACAATCGCAAAGCATCGGTACAGCAAGTCGTCAATGAAATCGCCGCCGAGCCTGAAGCAGGAATTTTGTTCTTAACGATGTCAAAAGAGGATGTGGCTGAAGACTTTCTGGTGGCGCTTAAACAAAAGGGAATAAAAAATAGTCTTCTCGGTGAACAAGCATTAGGCCGGGAATCCTTTGCTA
>JAJAYH010000246.1 GCA_026786325.1 Alkalinema sp. CAN_BIN05
GGACAAACTCCAGATTTTGTCGCAGGTCATAGCCTAGGCGAATATTCTGCACTCTATGCAGCAGGCGTTTTTTCCTTTGAATCTGGCCTCAAAATCATCCAAACCCGATCGCAACTCATGGACAGTAGTTCCAGTGGAACCATGGTTGCATTACTGGGTTTCGATCGGGCTGAACTGGAAACCGCGATCGAAGCTACGGACGGCGTTGTGATGGCCAACGATAATAATGCAGGACAAGTTGTAATTTCAGGCGAACCTGATGCCGTGGACCGTATTATCGCCTCTGTAAAATGTAAGCGGGCTGTAAAATTAAATGTCAGCGGAGCATTTCACTCGCCCTTAATGGCCACCGCCGCCGACCACTTCAGCGCTGTTCTGAAAGATATGCCGTTCAACGATGCCCAAGTTCCTGTTCTATCCAATACGGATCCGACTCCCTGCACAAATGCCGCAGATCTAAAAGATCGTCTTAGCCGACAAATGACAGGATCTGTTCGATGGCGCGAGATTTCTCTAGCCTTACCAGACCTCGGCGTGACCGCAATAACAGAAGTCGGCCCAGGTAGAGTGTTAATCGGGATCATGAAACGAACCTGCGCAGATATGGTGTTTGGAACGATCGGGACTCAAGCCGAATTAGCCGCACTTAGTTAGTCGGGGTTTGTAAATCCAATAAAAAATCCGAAATCTAAACTCCAAAATGTCTAAGGCTTTAGTCAAAATACCCGATCGAGAACCCTTCGTCAGTCTGATGCTCTACCACCTATTCAAATGGTCGATCGTCAGCCCCGTCTTGCATACCTACTTCCGCAGCAAAATCTACGGCGCACACTACGTCCCACGCAAAGGCCGTCTCCTAGTCGTCAGCAACCACGCCAGCGACTTCGACCCGCCCATTGTCTCTAGCTGCGTCGGTCGGCCTGTTGCATTCATGGCCAAGGAAGAACTCTTCCGGGTGCCCGTACTAAAACAAGCCATCACAGCCTACGGAGCCTATCCGGTAAAACGCGGATCTGCCGACAGATCCGCCATGAAATCTGCTGTTGCCTCCCTGGAAAACGGCTGGGCCACGGGATTGTTTCTAGACGGAACTCGGACCCATGATGGGCGCATTCACGATCCAAAAATCGGAGCCGCTTGGATTGCCGCCAAAACCCAAGCATTAATCCTGCCCGTATCCCTGTGGGGTAGTCACGAAATCTTCCAAAAAGGCTCAGCTCGACCCCGAAGTGTTCCCCTAACCATTCGGATTGGTGTACCGATCGCGCCACCGCCTAGCACCGATCGTGCCGAACTCAATCGCGTCACTCAGCAATGTGCCGACATTATTAACCAACTCCACGACTTAGGACGATAACCCAATGTCTGAGAACATTTCTAAACAGCCCGCACAAGACCTACGCCAAAGCTTAATTGAACTCCTAGACGAAGCCGAACTCGATTGGCTGCAAGTTCATCTCGATCGCGATGTGGTGATTTGGGTCGATGACAGCCTGGATTTAGTTGATGTCGGAATGGCGATCGCACAAGACAACGCAAATACGGTCCGCCGATGGATTGAAGAACAATTTTTGATTAAGCCCGAACCCGATCGGGTTGCCCAGTGGAATCCTCAAGTTCGATTCAAAGCCCTAATCGTTCAACCTTATGTGTTAATTCAAGATCTTTCTAGGTAAATAGCATCTAGGCATTGAGCCTCAGACTAGAACTTTATCAAAGCTTTGTAGAAGTTCTAATATTTCGTATCAGAAGATACTTACAGATTAAGCACCTATACATCACAATCAATACGGAGATTAAAACACTCCTAAAGATGGACTCTTTGGGTGGAATTATTGAAAAATTTAGTTAGTGCCATTGAGGGCATAACCAGCTTTGTCGCTTGACGACGTGCTAGTATTTGTTTTTTAAGTTTTTTACATAAATCTAGCTTCCGAAAAATAATGGGTAGACTAGGTTAGGGCGAAATTGACGATCCTCATTTACGCAAGTATTTCTACAGAAATATTTCTGTAATTGAGTCTATTAATGAAGTTGCAGAGTATGTCTGAACCGGATTTTGAATCGAATTGTGGTACATACGCTCTGTCGTCTAGTCCCACCCAACCCGAACGGTTACAAAAAATTTTGCGATCGTGGGGGATTGCATCACGTCGTCAAGCAGAGTCTATGATCCTTGCAGGTCAAGTTCGCGTCAATGGTGTAGTGGCGGTATTGGGTCAAGTGGCAGACCCAAATTTTGATCAAATTGAGGTGAAAGGCCGATCGTTAATGCCGGCTCAGCGGCCAGACCTGATCTACCTGTTGTTGAACAAACCCCGTGGTATGGTTTCAACTTGCGCCGACCCCCAAGGACGGAAAACCGTTTTAGACTGCTTACCCCAAAGTATTCAGACTGGACATGGTCTTCACCCCGTAGGACGGCTCGATACTGACTCAACGGGCGCACTTATTCTGACAAACGATGGGGCATTGACCTTTGGGTTAACCCATCCGAGCCACGAAGTTCCCAAAACCTACGAGGTTTATGTTGAAGGCCATCCATGTCTAGAAGTGTTGAATCAATGGCGACGAGGGCTTCTGCTTGAAGGGCGAAAAACTCTGCCCGCCGAGGTTAATGTGCTTCAAACCTTTCCCCATCAGACCTTGCTTGAAATAGTAATGCGTGAAGGTCGGAATCGACAGATTCGTCGGGTTGCTGAACAGCTCGGTCATCCCGTCACCCGGCTTCATCGAACTGCGATCGGGGAGATTCAGCTCCAGGCTCATGGGTCTAGGACGCTCTCTCTCGGCACATACCGTTCCATCACATCTTCTGAACTGACTTTCCTAAAGTCCACACTTCATTTACCATCAATTACGGCGACAGGAGCTTAGGAGCACCCGTTATGAGGAAGAAGAAACTTCTCCAAA
>JAJAYH010000247.1 GCA_026786325.1 Alkalinema sp. CAN_BIN05
ACTGTGGGAACTCCTGGGCTTTGTGGTTTCAATGGCGATCGGTTAGGTGAAAACCCAGTGGAACAATGAGGGAAATTCTATGAGTATGAGCGTTCTCGATCCGGCGCAAATTCATCTTCAAGAAAAACTGCCCGGTGGCGCTTACTGGCAGGGTGTGATTAAACGGGGTAACACTTTACGTATTAAGGATTTGGAAGGGTCTGATGGGGTATCGATCGTCTGCTACAACGCAGATAATCCGATCGAACGCCTCAATGTCGCGGATACTGCCAAAATTCAGTTTAATGCTTTCCTAGGAAAGGGAAAGGTCTTGTATTCGGATATGGGACGGGTGTTGATGTCGATTACGGAAGATACATCGGGATGTCATGATTTGATCTGCGGTTGTAGCAATGCTGCGAGCAATGAGAAAAAGTATGGTCCAGAGCTTCACAACAATTCCCGCAACAATTTCCTAAAAGCTCTCGGTAAGCGCGGATTAACCCGAAAAGACCTGATGCCAAATTTGAATTTATTTAGTCGTGTGATGGTGTCACCGGAGGGCGAATTAAGTTATTCAGAAGCGAGTGAAAAGCCGGGGAGTTTTATCGATCTTCGGGCAGAAATGAATATCTTCATCGTAGTTTCTAATTGCCCCCATGTTCTCCATCCCAGCACCGAATACAATCCCAAACCGATCGAACTTACCGTCTGGAACTCCCCTGCCCCCATCGCCGATGACCTTTGCAGGACTGCAAACCCAGAGGTGATTCGTGGGTTTATCAATACCGACGCATTATTTGCGCAGGATTAGTTTTTGCTTAGCTCTTATTTAAGGTAACTCACCATGACATTGACCAAAACGATCGATCGTCCCGTCTTAAACCCAGAAACTGCTATCTATGATCAAGAGATTCCATCGCGTCAGCCTTGGTCTCGAATCATTAAAAAGGGGCAAATTCTACGGATTATTGACCTTCAGGGCAACCAAGCGGTAGATACATTGTTTTACCGGGCAGATGACCCGTCAGAGCGCTACAGTGCCCAAGATACCATGGTGAATCAAGGCAATATTTTCATCACAACAGGCACCGAAATCCTGTCCAATGAAGGGAATGTCATGATGACCGTGATTGCCGATGAATGTGGTCGCCATGATACGGTTGGCGGCGCTTGCAGTATGGAAAGTAATTCGGTGCGCTATGGATTGTATAAGAAGCATTTACATGCCTGTGTTGAGAACTATTTGATCGAACTCAGCAAATATGAAATGAACAAACGCGATCTCGTTAGCAATATCAATTTCTATATGAATGTTCCAGTGAGTGCGGATGGAACCTTAGAGATTGTTGATGGGATTTCGGAAGCGGGGAAAATAGTAGAACTACGGGCGGAAATGGATGTGATGGTTTTGATTTCCAATTGTCCCCAAGTGAATAATCCCTGTAATGCCTACAATCCCACTCCCATTCGCTTAATTGTTTGGGATGCTGTTGTTTAATCTATTCATCACTTAACAACCTTTATGTTCAAAAAGATTCTCGTTGCCAATCGGGGTGAGATTGCCGTTCGGATTTTACGGACGATCGATCGTTTAGGCGTTGCCTCCGTTGCCATCTATTCAGAAGCTGACACCAATACGCCCGCTGTAGCTTTGGCCACTGAAGCGGTGGCGATCGGTCCTGCATTAGCTGCCGACAGTTATCTCAATTGGCAACGGATTCTAGAAGTCGCTCAGCAAACCGGAGCCGATGCAATTCATCCCGGTTATGGATTTCTCAGCGAGAATGCCGAATTTGCAGAGGCTTGCGATCGATCGGGAATTACCTTCATCGGTCCAACGCCCGATCAAATGCGTCGCTTTGGACTCAAGCATACTGCCAGAGAACTCGCTGAACAAAATCGAGTGCCGCTCCTACCTGGAACCGGATTGCTAGATGATCTAGCGCACGCACAAGCCGAAGCTGAAATCATTGGTTATCCGGTGATGCTGAAAAGTACCGCAGGCGGTGGTGGGATTGGCTTACAGCTTTGTCATGATGCCGAGCAACTTGTACAAGTCTTTCGATCGGTACAACGGTTAAGTCAAAATAATTTTAATCAAGGTGGACTCTATTTAGAACGATATGTCCAACAGGCAAGACATATCGAAGTTCAAATCTTTGGAGATGGTCAAGGCAATGTAATCATTCTGGGTGAACGTGATTGTTCAATTCAGCGGCGCAATCAAAAAGTAATCGAAGAAACCCCAGCCCCCAGAATCGATGAATCCTTGCGTCAAGACTTGTATGCCGCTGCATTGCGACTGGGTGAATCGATTCAATACCAATCAGCGGGTACGGTTGAGTTTATTTTCGATATCGATCGTCGTCAGTTCTATTTCCTCGAAGTCAACACCCGCCTTCAAGTGGAACATGGTGTGACAGAAGCGGTTCATCAGATTGATTTAGTCGAATGGATGATTCGGTTAGCATCAGGCGATCGTAGCTTCTTCGATGCCGATCGTCCAATTGCTCAAGGGCATTCTATTCAAGTGAGAATCTACGCCGAAGATCCCGGTAAGAATTTTCAGCCAAATGCTGGACTTCTGACCCAGGTGACTTTTCCAGACTCAGTACGCTGTGATAGTTGGATTGAATCGGGTAGTGAAGTCACCCCTTACTAT
>JAJAYH010000248.1 GCA_026786325.1 Alkalinema sp. CAN_BIN05
AATTCGCCTCTTACCAGTTCGTAGCTTGTGTCAGTGCCATCGTCATAGTCCAAATATTCCATTAAGCTCATCCAACGTGAAAGAGCGATCGGTCTCCTATCAGTTGCAACTGTCATACGATCGTCCTGTCAGCATTCAGCTTTGGTGAACCGCTCATGTTTTGCACGAGATTTGTTGATTTTCTCACAAATCTGGTTAACTACTACCTAACCCCATAGAAACGGAAGAACGAGGAAGGCTAGATTTATTTTGAAGAATTTTGGCAACCTTTTGAAGATGTGACCAAAAATGAATGGGCGGTGCAAGATTCGAACTAGCGACCTTCTGCGTGTAAAGCAGACACTCTACCACTGAGTTAACCGCCCGATAAAATTCAGTATAGCAGAGTAGATGACAAAGACGATCGGTAAATTGAGAATTTATGATGTGGCATTTTATTGATGTAGATTTTATTGATAGAGTACTAATACATTTATTCTATTGCCCCATGCCTTCTGGACGGACGCACGATAGCATTACGTTGTGGGGTCTCCCGGTTGTGACTGGGACCACTTGGTTTTATACCGGAAATCCGACGGTGGCGATCGTGGTGGCGGGTTCGTATCTTTTTTCGGGATTGATGTTTGGACCAGATTTAGATATTTATTCCCATCAGTATCAGCGCTGGGGTTGGTTACGTTGGCTATGGTTGCCCTATCGAAAAATGTTGCGGCATCGATCGGTTTTTTCCCATGGTTTTTTGGTCGGGACGATCGGGCGCATTTTGTATGTGGCGATGATTGGAGCGACGGCGGCGGGATTCGGGATTTTGGGCTGGTCGATTGCATTGCATTACCAAGGCGTTATGAGTTGGGATCGGGCGGCATTTTCTTTAATAACAGGATTGATTACCCCACTTTGGAAAAATCTGCAAACCCATTGGATTCTGTGGTTAGCGGTTTGGTTTGGTTTAGAAACGGGTTCTATGAGTCACAGTATCAGTGATAGTATTGGGTCCGCATGGAAACGATCGCAGCGCAAACGCCGATCGAACCGCGATCGTTAAATCTTTGTATGGTTATCCCGTGAGCATTAAACCCGGTATTCAAGACAATTTTCCTGCATCAAATCCCGATATTCTAAAGGCATTGAATACTTTAATTGAGGTTGTCGCGAAACTGAGAAACCCCGATGGTGGCTGTCCCTGGGATTTGGCGCAAACTCAAGAAACATTAACATCGTACATTCTTGAAGAAGCCTATGAAACGGTCGATGCTATTCGATCGCAGGATCAAGTGGCGATCGCGGATGAATTGGGCGATTTGTTATTGCAAGTTGTATTGCAAGCTCAAGTAGCAAAAGATAATGGTCAGTTTGATTTAGCATTAGTGACTCAGAATATTACCGAAAAACTGATTCGTCGTCATCCCCATGTGTTTGCGGATGTGGTGGTCGCTGATGTGGATGAAGTGAATGCTAATTGGGATGCGATTAAAGCTCTGGAAAATCCAGAGGAAGCACAGCTCAGTGTCAAATTAAAAAAATATGCCCGATCGTTGCCACCGTTAACAGCGGCGATGAAAATCTCAAAGAAGGCTGCGGGTGTTGGGTTTGAATGGGATGCAATAGAAGATGTTTGGGCTAAGTTTCATGAGGAATTGGGCGAATTGCAGACGGCGATCGCCGAGGAAAGTAAAGAGAACCAAGAAGGTGAATTGGGCGATTTGATATTTAGTTTAATTCAAGTGGCGCGATGGAAAGGACTCGATCCGGTGGCGGGATTACAAGGGACGAACAGCAGGTTTATTCAACGTCTACAATTGATGGAAAAGTTTGCCGATCGTCCGTTGGAATCTTATTCACTTTCTGAGCTAGAAACACTATGGCAACGCGCAAAACAACAGTTGAAAAGATGTTGAAATGCCCTCAGATTTTAGCGTGTTGTGGAACTCGGGTGATTGATGCGAATCATATTCTGAAAACGTCTTTACAAATGCGTTGATTAATGGTTTTTGATAGACCCGAGAATTACTCTTAACGACTCTCTTGTTTCAAAAGGAAGAGATCATGGGACGTGATTAAGCATGGTAAATAATATTTTTCACCATATATGTAGAAGAGATTTACTCTAAAACATCTTAAGGTATTGAATATAGATACCTACGTTTCTGTATATCCACAAAATCTAAAATACTTTGAAGGAGAATTCACATGCCGAAAGTTACTGCACAAGGCAAAACGTTTGATGTTGCATACGAGGCTAATCTAAGAGAAGCTTTACTTGATAATAAAATTGATCTTTATAATGGCGCTGCCAGTGTCCTTAATTGCTATGGACATAGTAGTTGTGGTAGTTGTCTAATTGAAGTTGAAGGTCCGGTTTCGGAACCAACTAAAGCTGAGAAGCTAAGAATGGCAATTCCTCCACATTCTCAGCATCACGATCGTCGGCTTGCCTGCCAAACCAAAGTATTAGGAGATGTTAGAGTGACAAAATTTGATGGTCACTTTGGTACGGGTGATGAGATTGCTTGGACTCCTGAGCAGGATTCGGTTGTAAAAGCCACCGCTGGTAAAATCTAACAGTTGTTCAAGCTAGAAATAATCCTCACCTAAAAGC
>JAJAYH010000249.1 GCA_026786325.1 Alkalinema sp. CAN_BIN05
ATGGAGAGACTTACTCCAGCCAAACACAGTCCTGTGAACGTTAAAGCTTTCATGAGATGGAAACCAGATTTATAAAATAATGGGGCAACCATAGATGCGAGAGATTCTCAATGGCGCTCTACCAAAGTAGCATAGTTTTGCGATCGAAAGTCAGTAGTGAGGTAGAGATTCTCGTGAATTCTAACGAAGACAAGGCGCTTATCTCTTATGTTTAAGCATTAGGAATCACGTCAAAATAGCCCATACAGCCCGCTTCTGCCATAAAATCCTGGTGGGGATGGAACATGAATTTCCCAGTTTCGTGATACTTGAATTCTAAAATGTGACGTTCAGCCGTGCCCATAGTAATCACGTCGGTTTCGTAGCTGCCACCTGTGGACGATCGGCCCGTTTGGTTGACCGTGAATAAATTCGCATGGAGATGGAAGGTGGCTGCAATGTCGAACTCGATCATATTGAGAACGTAGAGTCGAATCAGTTGATCTTGTTGAATTGCGATCGGATTGTGCATGTAGTAATGAGGAATTCCATTGAACGCATACAGCTCATTTTTACGATCGGCGTTCACGTCATAGCCCGCCATAATTAGCACTAATTCATCCGCAGGCGGGCGCGGCGTAGGCGGATCGACAATAAACATGCCATACAAGCCCTTGCCGATATGCCGCGTTACGGGTTCCACATGGCAATGATAAAGATGCACGCCAAAGGTTTTTGCATCAAACTCATAAATGAACACTTGACCATTGCGCACGGGTTTAATGCCATCCATGTTGGCGGGATGATCACCATGAAAATGAAGTGAATGGGCGTGGCCACCTTTGTTTTGAAACACGACCCGAATCCGATCGCCTTCATTCGCCCGCAGCGTTGGAGCCGGAACCCGACCATTGAGATTCCAGGTGATGAATTTATTAGCTTTGTCGAGTTGTAGTTCGCCAGACTGGGCCACGAGCTTGAATTCCCGCACTGTACGACCATTTTCTTGGGTGACAGTTCCCCGATCGAAGTCCCGCAGCATGGCCATCGGACTAATGCTGTTGCCGTGGCTCATATCTCCGTGATTCATCGGTGCCATGGCCGGAACTTTGACAGCCCCTTGAGATGACGTTAATGACTGTCGTTGCGACCAAGCTATTGCGCCGCCAACCACGCCTAAACTCGCGCCGATGCCAGCCTGGATGATTTTACGCCGATTCCAAAAGACAGAAGGCTGACTCAAGACTAATTACCCGCAATTAATTAATAGTACTGATTTTCATATGTACACAGGGTTTTGTAGAATACCCTAATTAGTATCGAACATCAATAGCCGGAGATCACAAGAGAAAGGTAAGAAAAATAGGCTGATCTAGAAGTCTAAGAGGGTAGTGCTTCCAGAGCTAGTGATTATTTCTTACCCTTTACATAAAGGCACTACCAGTTCTGGAAGATAGTTGATATAATCGGTACTCTCCCATTTCATGCATAGCCGATCGGTTCTAAACGTTAAGATAAAGCATCCCTTACAAATAAAAACTTTAAATGAACTATCTCATACCAGCCCTAACAATGACTTTAGTCGTAACGGCCCTAGCTTTACCCGGCCATAGTGAAAAAGATCCCCTTACCAACATCAACTGCAAAGCCGCCATGACCCAGCGTGACATGAACTATTGTGCAGACTTATCATTTAAAGCCGCTGACCAAAAACTCAATCAAATCTATCGACAATTACGCAATACCTTCAAACAAACGAAACAAAATACCCAAGAACCTAAACTTATCGATGCACAACTAGCTTGGCTTAAATATCGCGACCTCGATTGCAAATTCAGAGCCGATCGCTTCAAAGGCGGTTCGATCGCTCCTCTGATCTACAGCAGTTGCCAAGAGACGCTAACCAAACAACGCACAACCCTCCTCATAGGCTATTTAGAAGCCAGACAGCTTTGAACTGATTTTATCGTGCAAGACGATCGCGCTATGATACCGATCGTTTAGTAGTTAACAAATAACCCAGTGGCAAGAGACTATTTTCATCCGATCGTCAAAGCAGCCCTCATCAAAGAAGGTTGGACCGTCAACTATGATCCACTTGAACTGAATGTGGGTGGAGTCGATATGGAAATTGACTTGGGTGCTGAACAGGTGATTGGCGCGGAACGGCAAGGCGTTAAAATTGCGATCGAGATCAAAAAGCTTTCTCGCAAAAGGATCCGCTATTTCAGAGTTTCACCGCGCTCTGGGACAGTTTATTAACTACCGTATGGCATTGCGGACGGATGACCCAGAACGGATTCTCTATCTTGCAGTTCCCGATTTGGCATTCAATACATTTTTTCAAAAAGACTTCTTGAAATCTAGTATTGAGGAAAATCGCATTAGACTGTTAGTATACGATCCGCTTGCTCATGAGAACCTCCTATGGATCCCAAACGTTATCCCCAACTCGTCCAGGACATCCTAACTGGCCATGCTCAAACCAAACCGAGCTATGGTGAGATAGAAGTACAGACTATTTTCGATATCATCAATCATCGCTATCAGATCCTCCATATTGGTTGGCACCATAAACGATGGGTCCATCATTGCCTCATGCACCTAGATGTTCGCAATGATAAGGTCTGGATTCTTCACAATACGACGGAACATGAACTGACAGATGAACTGATCGAAGCAGGTGTTCCGAAGACTGATATTGTTCTGGGGTTTTGTCCTGAGGAATTACGATCGTACACCGAGTTTGCTGTGAAGTAGGGCGATCGTACTTTTGCAGAGTTTCGATCGACGACCTATTTTTCAATAAGGTTATTTAAGTGCGTGGTAAGCTCAGAAAGAGGAGTAGCATCTGAGCTTCATGAGTGGAATTAATCGCGAAATTTTTCTAGAACCCAAGCACATTGCAAAACATCTTCTCGGTACTGGGCCATCAAATCGTCTCTTAAGGCGGGGACGGGCTGCTCATATGTTCAAGGACGAAGCAACCATGCTGCGGGTCGCTGAAGCTATTATTGAACAAGGAACCTATACAGGTTTTGCGAGAGGCTATGAGCGTTATGGCTTAATATTCTCAGAACCAATTGGATCCCGGATCAGTCCTGATGGCTCAATGATACCTTTGTTTTATGGAGAGGTGAAAATCAATGCAGACAACCGCTACCATCCCGTCCCACGGACTCGACCTAGTGAAGAATGACTGGAACTTTCTTGAGGTTTGGGTCGATCCGATGCAATCTCCACCTTATCTTCTACTACTGTTAGGCGATGAAAATGGAGGCTGTCGTATTCTGGATCCTAGTGAGCAGTATAAATTGATCAAAAGTTGCGGAAGCTATGATATGGCTCAGCTTTGGCTCCTAGAAGATGAATATGAACCCCTTGAAGGTCGGCTATCTGGGCCTGAAATTTAGAGAGCTTATTCGATCGCCCCACCTTTGTCTTTGAATCTTTTCTCAGTTGGCTAATATCAAAGAGGTTTCAAGATGATATCCTCACACGTAGAATATGATAGGTTTACCATCTCAAAATAGTCCTGTGAACTCAATTCAGCTAAAGGTAATCACCAATGAAAAAAATTCCATTAATTCATCCTATTTATCTTGATGTCCCCATGCTGGTATCATTTGCGGCAGCAGTGCAAGGTGGTCTGGCTTTAGAATCAGAGGTGATTGCCGAGAAAAAAGGAAGTGGATCGACCTCAGCAAACGTTACTGGAAAATTTGGGCTTACCAAGCTCTTTCAAGCTCTAATTGATACAAGTGCTTCAGCGGAATTGACTGGTAATCTCTCTAATGAGTCAAATGAAATTCGTAAAGAGTCTAAATCTTATACGGAAGCATCAATAGCCATTATTCTTTATCATCAACTTCAACAAAGTGGAGACTATATTATAAAACTGGAAAATGTTGAAGACATAAAAAATTATACGCCTGGTACGCTTGTTGAAGTGGCTGGCACCGTTGAAAAAAATGCCATTGATGCAGTTATTGATTGTCTCGATGCCGCAGATATTCTTAGTAGAATGGCGACAGTGGAAGTTCAATCACCCCAAAAAGGAAAGGGCACAAGCCAAAACAAAAATCCTCAATCTGATATTGGAAGATTCCGAGAGGCTCTTGATCAAGATCGAAAGCGTACTCCAATTTCTAATATTGTCGTTCGATGCTCTGAACCAAAAGACTTGAATGTTGTAGTTACATTGCGTACAGATAATTTGCGAGATCTGACATTGAGCGAACTGAACAGAAATAACGTTCGCATTGTTGGGAAAATCACTCGCTCAATTAGTAAGGGAGAGGTAATGAGTTCATTTGAAAATTATGGCATGGCAATGCTGCCACCAAAGCTACTGAATGACTTATTTTCACAAATCACAGACAACGAAAGTATTGTGGCTGAGTTTACTGATGTTCAAGTTCAAGGTCCTGCCTTTCAAATTCTTCCGCTGATGATTTTTGTCTAATGACCTCCTTGGATCCCTTTTTCAACCGACTGAGGTTTCCCAATTGAGTATGCGAGGGTTGCGACGGGGCTATGGGATGATAGATCGCCCCTCTCTTCTCAACCCAATCGATAACGCAACCATAAGCCCAACATTGGAAGCGCAATTTTGTAACCCCGATCGGGACCATAGACCAACCCCTTCTGCTCCAAACTCAACAACGCCCCTTGCAACGTTCCACCGCGAGACAGATTGTGCTTTTTCAAATACTCATTGGCATGAGGACTATCCGTCGGGTCTAGGGCCAAGCATTCCAATACCCGCACTTGAGTACTGGGCAACAACAAAATCAACGACTCAAACGTCACCGACAAATCTTCAATCAACGACACCGAACTGCGATAAACCTGATGCGATCGGACCTGAACCGACACCTTACCGC
>JAJAYH010000250.1 GCA_026786325.1 Alkalinema sp. CAN_BIN05
AAATCGGATGAGAGTATTCAAACCTATACGAAAGAGAAAATTAAGGCTTCTTCGTTAAAGAAGTTGGCCTCAATAGCGTCTAAGCATCAAGATAATTGGCTCAGTGATTTAATTGAGTCTGATTTAAAGGTGAAAATCCCTATTGCAAACTTAAAAGATTTACTTATAGCAAAATCCACATACGGATCAATAAACAATCCGAAAATTAAAACACTTGAATTATTTAACAATTTTATTACTCAACAAGTTAAAGAGGAAATAGAACTCATCTCACTAGAAAAAATAGTCTCATTAATGAGAAGCCATGAAGATGGATTTTTTATCAGTTTAATTGAACCTAACTTAGAGGAGAAAATTCGTACTGCCGACCTAGAGGATTTACTCGTAGCAAAGTCAGCATACAAATTAATAGATGAACCAAAATCCACAATACTTAAGTTGCTTGATGACTCTATCACTCAGCAGGTTAGAACTACCTCTTTCGAGGATTTACTGGGTCAAAGAGGATATTGGGATGAAATTAATGATGAATTAATTGAACCTATTCTAAAAAATAATGCTTCAGCAATAATAGATGGGTTTGCAAAGTCTAGCTCTTTTGGCTCTGCCGGAAGTAACTCTCGTTTACTAGTTAAGATTGCTGAATATTTGAGTCCAACACAATGGGAAAATATCTTAGAGGCTTTCTTTGAGAACGATCAGCTTTACTGTTCATATAGTGCCTATGGAGAATTTGAATCACTATTTAAGAAGTCTTTAGAACTAAGTAATTTTGTACAACATTATTGGCTTTCTTTTCGAGAGAAGCTCAATAAGTTCAATAATAAATACAGCAACAGTTTGAAACGCTTGTTCGATTCACACACATGAACTCTAAGGTAGTGTTACCAGCAGCAGCGCAACACTGCGTTAGTGCGGACCGATTAGAGATTATCAATAGTTGTCACTCGCTAACTACGATCGTCACTAAAACCCAACCCATTAGATCCATTTTAAATTCTAAATATTGAAGCGATCGTTGGCACAGCCTCCCGAAGGGAATCGCGCCTATTGCAATAGAGGATGTGAACCGATCGTCCATTGTTCAGTTGATCCCAGCTTGCTCACGATAGTCGATCGGAGGTTGCGATCGTTCAAGCTGACTCAACAAATAAAGCGTATCCCGACTGAAATCTTGTTCATTTGGCCATTGAACACCACCAAAAACAGATTTCACACTTTGGAAATACTGGACAGATTTAAGTTCAGTAAAGATACCTTTATCTAGATAAGGCATAACATCAAAAATCCGAACTTCATTGTTGTCAAAAAACAAACGAAGTTGATAATGATCTAACGGCTCAACTTGAAGGACTTTTGGTGACATTTTGTAGGTTCTCCTAATGAAATAATTAGAATTAACGCAGTGGGATAATTTTGAAAATCTGTTGACCGCTGACAGCGAGTTCCCAGTTTGCTATCAATTCGTCTTGGTGGATTTCAACCCAGGCTTGGACGATTTTTAACTTCGATCGCTGAAGCTTGCCTTCTAAAAGTTCTCCTTCAGGAATCGCGATCACGGCTTCATCATCTTGATATTTCACATGAATATGCGGGCGCTGATGTTTTTGGTTATCGAAATAATACATCATAATAATTACGCCATAAAACATCGAAATAACAGGCATCGCTCTTTTCCTATTAAAAGTATTTTGAGGCCATTTTATGTCAATGATCTCGACGATCGTAAAACTAGTGAGCCAATGATCGATGTACCGCAAACTAATGGCCGATCGCGCAGCAAAACTAATCTGTAGCACCCCAGAATTTGATGACCTCGTCGCAGAAATAGGACTCAGCAGCCACACCAACGGTATCACCGACGCGATCGATCGGGCCAAACTCCGCGCCGAACTCGACAGCATCATCGCCCACCTTTACGGACTCAGCAAATTTGAATTTGCGCATGTTTTAAGTATATTTCCGATCGTCCCTCAACCCACCAAAGACACAGCCTTCCAAGCTTACCGAGATATCGATCGGCTTGGAGATAATTGAGAATGTAGTCTGTAATCCATTAGCTCAAACCTAAAACGCGATTAGCAGCACTGTCAAGAAGCTCACCACTAGGCAAGTTTAGTCCAGAGATAAATTGTTACAAAAACTCGTCCAATGAGAAACGAATATTGCATTCTAAATTTGGAAAATTAGAATTGCTGGTGTCATGATTATATCCAAGTAAACCACGGATATAAGCGGCTCCACCATATTCAAGTTTTATCGCTTCAATAACCGCATAATCCTGATCTGTGGTCAAGCTTTAACAATATCAACACAACTTAATACCAGCGATTCATCCTGATTCAATACCAGTAACTCACTCTTATAGGAGATGGAGAACATTCCAGAATCTGGCATATTAGGGCTACCTCGATTGCCTAGGCGCTGATTCTGTACCATTCAGTCGATCGGAAGATCAAACTTCTCTGATGTCTCCTAAGTTACACTTTTAGCCGTGACTTACAGAAAGTTTAAGATTTAAAGGAGAGAGTGAAGATTTCAATAACGAATCTCCTAATTTCACCGTTCTGGATAAAGTGCAGTTATCGTCAAGGTTGTCGAGGTTTACGTGTTTCCACGCAATTTTGTTCAGAGGTTTCGACTATGCAAAATATTCTTAATCGACCACAGGCTTTGAAAGCGCTACCCGTTCTGACTCCACCTCAAGAAAATACGGTGATTCGTCCTCAAGGACATGTCAATTCAACCAACGTGTTTGCATTCCAAGACCAATTGACGAAAGCCATGATGTCTCCGGGTTCCGCATCATTGATAGTGGACATGAGTCAGGTCGAGTCCCTTGATAGTGCGGCATTGATGAGCCTAGTTTCTACGTTGAGTCTTGCTCAGCGTCTCAACAAACGCTTTAGTCTTTGTTCCCTTTCAGCTCCAGCTCGGATTCTTTTTGAATTAACGCAGCTTGACCGTGCATTCGAGATCAATGAGTTCGCAACTATTGCGGCCTAGTGGATCTATAAATTGTGTCAATATCGTATCCTTATTGTTCTCAACCGCCCCGTTTGGGTAGATGGTTTAAAATTTCTGGACTTAATGGCAGTCTGAATCTAGCTTAAATAGTCCCAGTATTAAAATTATGTAAGTTAAAAGGGAGGTCCGATCGGAGCCTCCTTTTTAGTCCATGAATATTTAGTGCATGAATATTTAGTGCATGAGTAGAGCAACTTTAAGCTGAAACTGTCTGAGGGACGATCGCCCGTTCTGTATACTGAATCCCAATGATTCATGCTTTATAGATAATGAGGTCGGTCGCCGTGGCGGTTGCAGTTGAACGCTTAATCACAACAGACATCCATCGTCCGGCTCGGTATCTGGGCAACGAACTCGGGGCAGTCCATAAAGATTGGGACAGTGCAACCGTGCGCTGGGCCTTGACGTACCCCGAAATCTACGAGGTTGGCTCCTCTAATCTGGGACACATCATCCTCTACAGCATTATTAATACCCAGCCTCGCCAACTGTGCGATCGGTCCTATTTGCCAGCAGCAGATCTTGCCATCAAACTCCGGGACACAAATACCCCACTCTTTGCCGTTGAGTCAAAACGATCGTTGTCTGACTTTGATATTTTGGGATTTAGTTTGTCCTATGAGTTAGGGGCGACCAATATTTTAGAAATGCTGGATTTGGCCCAAATTCCCCTGATGTCCTGCGATCGTCAGTCGGGGGACTATCCGCTTATTTTTGCGGGAGGCCAAACGGCGACATCAAATCCAGAACCCTATGCAGATTTTCTGGACTTTATTGTCATGGGAGATGGCGAAGAATTGTTGCCGGAAATTGGACTGGTGTTGGAAGAAGGAAAACTTGCGGGATTAAGTCGTGGAGATCTGTTGCTCGATTTGGCTCAAGTTCCCGGTGTTTATGTGCCCATGTTCTATGACTCGAATCCTGACGGTTCTGTGACGCGAAATCGCAATGATGTGCCGAGGCGAATTCTGCGACGGGTGGCGACTCCCATTCCGGCCTATTCAATTGGTCTTGTGCCCTACGTTGAGACGGTTCACGATCGGTTGACGATCGAAATTCGTCGGGGCTGTACGAGGGGTTGTCGGTTTTGTCAGCCGGGAATGTTGACCCGTCCGGCGCGAGATGTGGCTCCCGAAGATGTGGTGGAATCGATTGAACGGGGAATGCGATCGACGGGCTACAACGAATTTTCGCTCCTTTCCTTAAGCTGCTCTGATTATCTAGCGCTACCAGCAGTCGGTGTAGAGATTAAAAATCGGTTGCAGGGCGATAATATTTCGTTGATGTTGCCCAGTCAGCGGGTCGATCGGTTTGATGAAAATATTGCCAACATTCTAGGCGGTACTCGTCAAGGAAGCCTCACCTTTGCGCCGGAAGCCGGAACTCAGCGAATGCGGGACATTATCAATAAAGGGCTGACCAACGAAGAACTACTGCGGGGCATCAAAACCGCTTGGGAACAGGGCTGGACGAAGATCAAACTGTACTTCATGATTGGGTTGCCGGGGGAAACGGACGCGGATGTGATTGGAATTGTGGATACGGTGCAATGGTTGCGGCGTGAATGCAGCGGACATAAACGCAAGCGTCTTGACTTTAATATCACCATTTCTAATTTCACGCCCAAACCTCACACGCCGTTTCAGTGGCACGCAGTTTCGACCGTTGAATTTAAGCGCAAACAGGCATTGCTCAAAAATGCATTCAAACAATTGCGCGGTTTGAAGGTGAACTACACCGATGTGCGAATTTCTGCCATGGAAGACTTTGTGGGTCGGGGCGATCGGCGTTTGGGTCCGGTGATTCGACGGGCTTGGGAACTGGGTGCGGGGATGGATGCTTGGTGGGAAAATTTGGAAAAAGCTTATGGTGCTTGGACTACGGCGATCGAAGAAGCGAATCTAGACTGGAAATATCGCCAGGTAGAAGATGGCGAATGGGACATTTTCCCGTCGAAATTAGATGAAGAGTTACCAGATCAGCGCTTGCCGAATCTCGACCTTCCGCTGCCATGGGACCATCTGGACACGGGAATTGATAAGCGTTGGCTGTATGACGATTTGAAACGGGCCTTAGTCGAGGCGGCAATTCCCGATTGTTCCTTTGATAGTTGTTCTCATTGCGGCGTTTGTGGACTGGATTTTGGCCACAATGTCGTAGTTCCGGCCCAGCCGATTCCTGAATTTAAAGGCCAATTTAAACCCAAGAGCGAGCGGGTCCAGCGTCTGCGGATTTGGTTCGGCAAAGAGGGCGATATGGCGTTAACCAGTCATTTAGATTTGTTAAGGTTGTTCGATCGGGTGATTCGACGGGCCAGTTTGCCAATTTCCTACAGCAACGGCTTCCATCCTAGCCCTCGGATCATTCCGGCCAGTGCGCTTTCCTTGGGCGTGACCAGCAGCGGCGAAATCATGGACTTTGAACTCACGGAGCGAGTTGAACCGGAACTTTTTCTTCAGCATATTGTCGCCCAGCTTCCCAGTACCATGCCCGTTTTTCGGATTGAAGAGATTCCCTTAAAAGATGATGCGGCAACCACGGCCCTACATCGAGCGGAGTATCAGCTTGAGATCTCGCTTGAAACCAGTGTGACGATCGAGACGGCCCAAAATTGGGTGCAGGAAATTATGCAAGCGCCTGAAATTTGGATTGACCACGAGAGCAACTCAGGCAGAATGGTCTCGATTAATATTCGAGAACGGCTCTTTGAACTGGAAATTGAGACGGTCAACGATCGAACTTTAATCCTGCGTTACATTGGCAGTTGTCAAAATAATGGCACTCACTTACGGCCCGATCAACTGGTGGCGCAGTTAGAAGCCCGATCGGGGCAGTCCTTGAGTTTAGATAAAATCCATCGGGTACAACTATTTTTAAACTCCACCGCTCCAAAAGCTGAGGATAAGTGTGAAAAAATTCAGCGTGAGAAACTTCTCATTCTAGACTTGACAATTCAAGCTACAATTCATAGTTAAGAGAAACGACCGCGAGAAGCCATCCCTTAGGTTGTAATGAGGGTTGAGGTTTTTCGGCTTGCGTAGTTTACTCGGACTGAATGTTTTGTTGTGCGCTTGACGATCGTGCTATTGCACCCGTTAGGCTCCCGCGTTGTATTTTTGTTTCACAGTTCTGAATCTAGGCGGCAAGCGTTGAACCGTGGACCCTAGGTTCAAAAAATTACAGACCTGCGTACCCGAGATTTGAGGGCGTAGCTCTGGACCAAGTTTAAGGAAATTAACTGAATGTCCAAGCAGATTGTTATTGCGGAGCAGCACCGGATTGCTGCGGTTTTTGATGCTGAACAAATTCAAGAACTGGTGGTCGCCACAGGGACTCATCAGGTCAGTGATATTTACCTCGGTGTTGTTGAAAATGTTCTTCCGGGCATTGATGCGGCGTTTGTAAATATCGGTGACTCCGATCGGAACGGCTTCATCCATGTCACCGATTTAGGGCCACTGCGACTGCGCCGATCGGCCTCGTCCATCACCGAACTCCTCGCGCCTCAACAGAAGGTCTTGGTGCAGGTGATGAAGGAACCCACCGGAACCAAAGGCCCAAGGCTAACTGGAAATATTTCCCTTCCTGGACGTTATCTGGTTTTGATGCCCTATGGTCGTGGCGTTAACCTATCTCGACGGATTGATAGCGAAAGTGAACGGAATCGGTTGCGTGCCCTAGCGATTTTGATGAAACCCGCAGGCATGGGGATTTTGATTCGGACAGAAGCCGATGGAATGCCTGAAGAAGCCATTATTGAAGATCTCGAAAATCTGCAAAAGCAATGGGAATCGGTGCTGACTGAAGCCTCTGCAACCCGTCCGCCCGCATTGCTAAACCGTGATGACGACTTCGTTCAACGGGTATTGCGTGATGCCTATTGTGATAATGTCAACCGGATTGTCGTTGATTCAGTTCAAGGTCTCAAGCGAGTCAAGCAGCATCTCACCAGTTGGGGTGGGGGCCGGATGCCTCAAGGGGTCTTGGTCGATCAGCATCGTGAACGCGGTTCGATTCTAGAATATTTCAGAGTCAATGCGGCCATTCGCGAAGCAATGAAGCCTCGGGTAGATCTTCCATCGGGCGGCTACATTATTATTGAGAAGACTGAAGCGTTGACGGTGATTGATGTTAACTCAGGTTCCTTTACCCGATCGGCGACGGCTCGTGAAACAGTACTTTGGACCAACTGTGAATCTGCAACCGAAATTGCGCGTCAATTGCGATTGCGAAATATTGCCGGTGTAATTGTCGTTGATTTCATCGATATGGAATCGAGGCGCGACAAGCTTCAAGTGTTGGAGCATTTTAATAATGCGATGAAATCTGACAAGGCCAAACCTCAGATTGCTCAGCTTACGGAATTGGGTCTGGTGGAATTGACCCGTAAACGCCAAGGAAAGAATATATACGAATTGTTTGGCGTTCCTTGTCCCGCCTGTAGCGGAATTGGGATGCATGTCAATCTTCCTGGTGAAGCGCCGAGCGCCCTTCAAACCCAGCACCAGTACCACCATTACGAAGAGATTCCGGATCACTTTGCGCCGTCCGGAGCGGCCAGTTCTGGGCCTCAGTACCCGACATCTCAGCAGCCTGCGCCTCAGTATAGTGATGCTCCTTCCGATCGGCGAGAATCCCGTGACATTGGTCGTGATATTGGTAAACGCAGTGCCAGACGAGATGGCCGACCCGAAGCGAGACTACCTGAAGCTCGGAATGCTGAGTATGCCGAATCCTATGCTCCTGAAGGATTTACTGGGTTTGAAGATGGCGGCTTTGATAGCGAAGGCGTACTAGATTTATCTCAGCACCCGAGCTATCAAGAGCGTGGACGCGTTGGTAATCGTCGTCGTCGTCGTCGAGGTGAACCGTTTACCAAGGAAACTACAACAGATCGGGGTGCATCTCCGTGGGACGAAATTCCCGTCGATCGCCCGTCCACGGATCGGATCCCGAACGATCGTATTTCCAACGATCGTCATCCCACCGAACGGGTCCAAAATGAGCGGATTTCTCTCGATCGGGTCGCTAGTCGATATGACATGCCACCGCTTGAAGATGAGACAGACGTTCTAGATCTTCAGACCGAGGAAGTTGCGCCCGCAGTGCGTGAAGGTCGTGAATCACGGTTTGAAGAACGTCGAGTCCGAAGTGGTCGTCGTGAGCGGCCCCCTAGTGAACCGCCTGAAATCATCAACATTGAGATGACCGGGGATGAACAAGATGTCTACGCTTGGATGGGAATCTCTCCCTTTGTACTTTCAGAGCAAACGCCTAAAAATCCGAGATCGGCCATTATTAGGATTTATGCACCGGGTGAAATTCCGGTAGATGAGACTGCTGTGATAGTGGATGACGCAACCGATACCATCACTACAGACGAGACAGACGAGTTTCCATCGATCGAAGCTGAGTTTCTTACTTCACTTGATCCGGATGAATCTCAGTTTAGTGATGTGGTTCCAGCCAGTCGTGCCCGTGGCCGCATTGATCGTAGGAGTGATGGCACCGTCGCCCCACCCATTAAGCGATCGTTTGATGGACAAGCTGAATTTGATTTCGGTGAACCTCTTGAACCAGACTTAGATGAGGCTGATAAAGCGGAAGTCTTTGAAGCTCCGATCATGGTCGAAGACTCGATAGTTGATCAATCTCTTGAACCTGAGGACGATGGAGCACCTCGCCGCCGCCGCCGCCGTTCATCCGCTACTTAGAATCAATGAGTGCACCAATCAGTGCATCAATCAGTGCGTTAAGCAGCACCCTCCCGACCCTTGACTTTGAGAATGACCTTTGGAGAAGTGGTCATTCTCATGTCGCAGGTGTAGATGAGGTGGGATTAGGCTGTTTGGCTGGTCCGATCGTCGCTGCCGCTGTTTTGATGCCTAGGAATCTCGTTCCTATTGCAGGAATTCGAGATTCCAAGAAACTCTCTGAACTTCAACGCAATAGACTTTACGGACAAATTCAGCAGCAAGCGATCGCCATCGGTGTTGGCATGGCCTCGGTGGCAGAAATTGAAGAAATAAATGTTTTACAAGCGTCTTACCGTGCGATGCAGAGAGCGATCGGTCGAATTCAACCATTGGACCATGCTTTAATTGATGGTCGAAAAATCAAGGTTGATTTTGGTATTCCCATTACAACCATTATTAAAGGCGACACATTGTCTTACAGCATTGCCTGTGCCTCTATAGTTGCAAAAGTTCGGCGCGATCGATTCATGACTCGACTGGCCGCTCGCTATCCCGGTTATGGCTGGGAGCGCAATCGTGGCTACGGAACTGCACAACATTTATCTGGACTTCAATCGCTTGGTATCACGCCTTGGCACCGCAAGACCTATTCACCTGTGCGAACAGTCATCGAACAACTCAGTCTTTTCCCATAGCGATAGCACCCGATCGCTCTAATGCCCAAGCTTGATAATCCCGAACTAATTCCTTCAGCATTTGGCCTTTGACCGCCCCCAGCGATGCTTTTAGTAAGGTATTTCCAGCTCCTTCCACCACAGACTTTGGCATCATTTTAAACGGGCTGGGTAGATCCAAGTCTATTCGCAATAGTGCACTGCCTCGAATCAAAACACCTTGAGGCGTATGAACCGGGTACAGTTCTCCAATTAATTTAAAATCAAATCCATCTTTTAGCCCTTCCATTCCTCGCATCCCAAATGCAACCGATTCGATTTGGACTTTTTGGTCGTCATCTACCCACACCGCTAGATCTACAACTGGACAAATGGTTAACTTCAACATTGAAAACGCCGGAATTTCGAGGCGATATCGTTCCGTATCAATGCGTTGGAGCCGATCGGCGGGAGCCAAGGTTTGAACAAAGCGGTCGGGAGTCCGTAAATAGTCTTCAATCGGAAACCGTTGAGGGGGCACCCGTAACTCGACGGTTTGGGTTGTCATCAATCGCATTTGCTTCATTTCCCAACCCATCCCTAAAACAACCTTAACCTACACTGCTAAATCCCAACTCTGAACACACTATTTAAACACAGCATTCGAGTATAGTTTATTCTGAAGAACCGAATGAAAGTTCTCAGTAATTTTACGAAAATCTCCATGATTTTGCGGATAGATTTGCCATGACGATCACTATTGCCCATCTCGGACCTACTGGAACCTACGCAGAACTAGCAGCACTAACCTACGCCAAAACACTCGACTCCCCCAATCAGCTCACTGCATACGCTACGATCGCTCAAACCTTACAAGCCGTAGCCTCGGGTCAAACGGACCTCGCGATTGTTCCGGTGGAAAACTCTGTCGAGGGTGGTGTCACCATGACGATGGATACATTGTGGCAGCTTGATTTACATATTCAGAAGGCGCTGATTATTCCGATTCAGCACGCATTACTGAGCTATGGTCAAACCATTGAGTCACTGCAAATCGTCCATTCACATCCCCAAGCTCTAGCTCAATGCCAACATTGGCTAGCTCAGCATTGTCCATCAGCCAAAACTCAGCCCGCGAATTCCACCACTGAAATTTTGCCCCAGCTCAAGTTGAATCCGACCTGGGGTGCGATCGCGTCAACAAGGGCAGCGGAACTTTACGATCTCCCCATTCGGGCCTGTCCGATTAATGACTATCCCGAAAATTGCACCCGGTTTCTAGTGTTGGGCAATCAACCGATTTCTGGCGGTGCTTATACATCAGTAGCGTTCAGTATGCCGGTCAATCGTCCGGGGACGCTACTTAAAATTCTGAAAATTATCGCCGATCGTAATATCAATCTAAGCCGAATTGAATCACGACCCACCAAACGATCGTTGGGGGAATATGTATTTTTCTTGGATTTAGAAGCTGATTTAAGACAAGCTCAAACAAAGGCAACGATCGCAGATTTAATAAGTCATACCGAAATTCTTAAACTCTTTGGCAGCTACGACCTGATAGACCACACGGGATTTCAAGACAAGTAGAGTTACATGTCTTGATGCTAAAACCTCTATTCGACCGGAAACCCATCTCCCAAGGTATCTTTCAGAACCGTCCGGGCCGCCAGATGATTTCGGGTCGAAGTCAAAATCTCAGATTCCCGTTCTAGACGTTCCACCGTATCGAGCATTTCTAATAAGGCTTGTTGTTCTTCTGGCACTCCACGCAAATTACTAGCAATCCAGTAGGACAACTCTATAGGAGTATCTGGCAGATCGTCTGGTAGGTCGATCGCATCACCAGAAAGTTTGCTGGATAACCGGACAACATCTTGTAAAAGCTGGCTTATATCCCGTGTCATCGGACGTAAATCTTTTGTGGTCGGAGCATCTTCTAGCCATTCCACCAGACCGACTCGGTACGGTTTATCACGAACTTCTTCTAGAACCCGAAACCGCTGCTGTCCCAACGTCAAGACTTCCATCCGATCGTCCGGCAACCGATAAAACTTAAGAATCTCTGCACAGCAACCAATATTCGATGGTGCGTTCTTTTCCTGATCCCACAGCAATACCCCAAATCTACGATCGCTCTCCAAGACCGTATTCATCATCATCCGGTAACGATATTCAAAAATATGCAATGGTAATGGACGACCCGGAAACAAAATAACACCGGGTAAGGGGAAAAGCGGTAATTCACGGACAGCAATTGAGGAAGTCATGGGGGAAGTTCGACCAAAGATACACTTCTTAATGTAACGTTTATTGGGGTCCGATCGCACAGCAAAATCGATTTAAAACAAGACTAAACAAAATGAAAAATCTCTCCAGTCTTCACCAGAGAGATTTTAATTAGATACTGTTTGAAAAGGTTTATAGTTTGACTTCGATGTCAACACCAGATGGTAAATCTAATTTCATCAGGGCATCAATGGTCTTGGAAGATGGCTGATAAATGTCGATAATGCGGCGATGGGTCCGCACTTCAAAATGCTCACGAGAATCCTTATCAACGTGGGGCGATCGCAAGACGCAATAAATACGACGGCGAGTTGGCATTGGAATTGGACCAACTGCTGTCGCATTAGTGCGATTTGCTGTTTCGACAATTTTGTCGCAAGACGTATCAAGCAAGCGACGATCGTATGCCTTCAGACGGATCCGTATTTTCTGCTGTTGAATAGTCGCCATTGTAATTATTCCTATGTTTTCAAGGTTCAGTTAGGTCAGACATTGGCGATAGAAAGCAACGCCTCAAGGCCGCAACATTCTAATGTCAACATCGAGAAATAAGAGATTTGGTAGAAAGAATCAGGAAGGACAAATCGCCCTTCCTAATTGATCAATCTACTTGATGATCTTCGATACAACACCCGCACCAACGGTACGACCGCCTTCACGAATTGCGAAACGCATACCTTGTTCGATCGCAACTGGATTGATCAGATCAACTGTCATCTTGATCCGGTCTCCAGGCATGACCATCTCAGCCGCACTTCCGTCATCAGCGGTAAATGCCGAGATGGTTCCGGTTACATCAGTTGTACGAACGTAGAACTGAGGACGGTAGCCAGGGAAAAACGGAGTATGACGACCGCCTTCATTCTTGTTCAGGATGTAGACTTCCGACTCAAACTGAGTATGTGGTTTGATAGAGCCAGTCTTGGCGAGGACCATGCCACGCTCAATGTCTTCTTTTTTCATACCACGCAGAAGTAAACCTGCATTATCGCCGGCTTGACCCACATCAAGAAGCTTACGGAACATTTCAATTCCAGTAACGGTTGTCTTACGTGTGTCACGTAAACCAACAATTTCGACTTCTTCTTGAACCTTGACTACGCCGCGTTCAATCCGGCCTGTTGCCACAGTACCCCGACCTGAGATCGAGAAGACATCTTCAATTGCCATCAAGAACGGCTTGTTAACTTCACGTTCAGGAGTCTGAATGTAGCTGTCAACACTATCCATCAAATCGTAGATGCAATCAACCCACTCATTCTCACCTCTCTTGGTGGTGGGGTTAGCTTGCATGTGCTCCAACGCCTTCAGCGCAGAACCTGCTGTGATGGGAATATCGTCACCAGGGAACTCATAAGAACTCAGGAGTTCACGAACTTCCATCTCGACGAGTTCAAGTAACTCATCATCATCAACCATGTCCTTCTTGTTCAAGAACACGACTAGACCAGGCACTCCCACCTGACGAGCAAGCAGGATATGCTCACGGGTCTGAGGCATGGGACCATCAGCCGCTGAGCACACCAAGATTCCGCCATCCATTTGAGCCGCACCCGTGATCATGTTTTTCACATAATCTGCGTGTCCGGGACAATCGACGTGAGCATAGTGACGAGATGCAGTTTCGTACTCTACGTGGGCCGTGTTGATCGTGATACCACGAGCTTTTTCTTCCGGTGCAGCATCAATATCGGCATAGTTCATCGCCTTGGAGTCACCCATAGCGGCCAAAGTCGAAGTAATCGCAGCCGTTAGTGTGGTTTTACCGTGGTCAACGTGACCGATGGTGCCGATGTTAACGTGGGGTTTAGACCGTTCAAACTTTTCGCGTGCCATTTTTTACAATTCCTCTTGCAAACTAAGCGTTCCCTTTGTTTTTGGCGATGATAGCTTCAGCTACGTTCCGAGGAACTTCCTCGTAGGCGCTAAACTCCATCGTAAAAGTACCACGACCCTGGGTCATGGACCGAATGTCAGTTGCGTAACCAAACATTTCAGCCAATGGTACTTTTGTGACTACTTTCGCAATCCCACGCTCTACGCCTTGGGATTCGATTTGGCCACGACGAGAAATCAAGTTCCCCATCACGGGTCCAATGTAGTCTTCCGGTGCCTCGACCTCGACTTTCATCACAGGCTCCAGCAGTACCGGAGAAGCTTTCAGGACAGCTTCTTTGAGTGCCATCGATCCGGCAATTTTAAAGGCCATTTCGTTAGAGTCAACATCGTGGTATGACCCATCGATCAAGGTGGCTTTCACGTCAATCAAAGGATAACCTGCAATCACACCGGATTCGCAAGCTTCTCTCATGCCCGCTTCAGCAGGTCCGACATATTCTCTCGGAACTGTACCACCAACGACTTTCGAGACAAATTCAAAGCCGCAACCCGCTTCGCCCGGTTCAACAGTAATCACAACGTGACCATATTGACCTTTACCACCGGATTGACGAACGAATCGTCCTTCTGCTTTAACCAGCTTCCGGATGGTTTCTCGGTAAGCGACTTGAGGTGCGCCCACATCTGCTTCAACCTTGAACTCGCGCTTCATGCGATCGACCAGAATTTCTAGGTGAAGTTCACCCATTCCAGCAATCACAGTTTGGTTGGTTTCATGGTCAATTCTGACGCGGAACGTTGGATCTTCTTCAGACAAAGCTTTAAGTGCTTTGGAAAGTTTTTCCATATCGCTCTTAGTCCTAGGCTCAACAGCGACCGAAATCACAGGTTCAGGAATGAACAATGACTCCAGAACAATGGTGTCGCCTTCAGGAGTGAGAGTATCTCCGGTCAATGTGTCGGAAAGACCGGGAATTGCACCCAAATCTCCAGCACGCAGCTCGTCCACGTCAATTCGCTCATCCGCTTTCAGAATAATTAGGCGAGAAACTCGCTCTTTCTTATCCTTGGTGGTGTTGTAGATGTAGGTTCCCTTAGACAGAACGCCGGAATACACCCGAACGAAGGTCAAACGGCCTACAAACTTGTCAGTCATCACCTTGAAGGCGAGGGCCGCTAGAGGCTGATTGTCGTCAGCCGGACGCTCTTGAATAGAGCCATCAGGCATGGTGCCTTGAATTGCCTTGACATCGATCGGCGCGGGCATATAATCCACAACCGCATCAAGTAGCTGTTGGACCCCTTTGTTCTTAAAGGCTGAACCACAGAACATAGGCACAATGTCACCCGTCAATACACCTGTACGAACTGCTTTCTGAATTTCTGCGACAGTGAATTCTTCACCGGCGAAGTACTTTTCCATCAGCGCGTCGTCAGTTCCAGCTACAGCTTCGATCAGAGTGACCCGAAACTCAGCCGCACGTTCTTTCAGGTCATCAGGAATATCAACAACTTCAATATCCTTACCTAAGTCATCTTTATGGACATAGGCTTTCATCCGCACTAAGTCTACGATGCCTTTAAAGCCTTCTTCAGCACCGATCGGTAACTGCAAAGGCACGGCAGGCGCTTGCAGCCGATCTTTTACTTGGGCATAAACCTTATAAAAGTCAGCACCTGTACGGTCCATCTTGTTAACGAAGATGACCTTGGGGACGTTGTAGCGATTCGCTTGCTTCCAAACTGTTTCGGACTGAGGTTGAACCCCACCCACGGAACAGAACACTGCAATCACACCATCAAGAACTCGCATAGAACGTTCAACTTCGATGGTGAAGTCTACGTGTCCAGGAGTGTCAATAATATTGATCTTGTGCTCAAACGCGCCTTCTTGAGGCAGGTTTGGATTTTCAGGATCGCGACGCGTCCATTGGGTGCTGATTGCAGCCGCCGTAATGGTGATACCGCGCTCTTTCTCCTGCTCCATCCAGTCGGTGGTAGCGCCGCCGTCATGGACTTCGCCAATTTTATGGACCACTCCGGAATAGAACAGAATCCGTTCCGTTGTGGTCGTCTTGCCCGCATCAATATGGGCAGCAATTCCGATGTTTCGTACTCTGTCGAGCGGAACGGTACGAGCCACGGGGACCTCCTCGATCGTGGTTAAAGTTTTGGCGACTAAGATGCGACTCCAAAGGAGAAGTACTTAGTGACACCATTAAGATTCTATACGTCTTTATACTGAATTGATAGTTCATATTTAAGGTATGAACTATCAATTCAACAGGGCTAACCTAAAGACTAATAGCGATAGTGAGCAAACGCCTTGTTCGCTTCTGCCATCCGGTGAGTTTCTTCCCGTTTACGGATTGCGCTTCCGGTTTGATTTGCTGCATCCATTAGTTCATTGGCAAATTTACTAGCCATGGACTTCCCGGCACGAGCGCGGGAGTACTGAATGAGCCATCGAAGTGAGAGTGCAATTCCGCGATCGGTCTTCACTTCCATGGGCACTTGATAGGTCGCACCACCAACTCGGCGAGCTTTCACTTCAACCAATGGCGTTGTATTTTTGACCGCTTTTTCAAAGACTTCCATGGGATCGGTTGCCGTCTTTTCTTTAATGATGTCAAAGGCATCATAAATGATCCGATTCGCTAGTGATTTCTTACCGCTACGCATAATGCGACGGGAAGTCATGGTAACGAGCCGTGACCCATAGACGGGGTCCGCTGGGACCGGACGCTTTTTGATTGTTACGCGACGAGACATATTGAATCCTTTCAGAGTTGAGATATCTAGAGCGGAAAGAAACAGCGACTGGGTTGCAATCTGCAACATGACACTGGCTTAACGCAAAAAATGCTAGGTTCTCTCAACCTCAAAGATTGGTTTCGGAATTCAGCACAAATTCCTTCATGAAACTCAAAATCCTTGTGGTTCGACCTAGCAGATGACATCAGGGTGAGAACTGAGGCATCTTAAAACCTTAAGAAAAAAGAACCGACAACTCTTGAGGTCTTTCTTTTCCAATGGGTTGGCAAAGTGGTCTATTGACATGAAGTCCAAAAAATGGATTCACAGTTGCCAAATTATCCTTAGGATTTCCCTTCAGACGATCGTGCATCAATGAGTTACTTCTTGCCCGTAGCCGCACCAGCCTTGGGACGCTTCGCACCATACTTGGAACGACTTTGCTTCCGGTCTTTAACACCAGCAGTGTCAAGAGTTCCGCGAATGATGTGATAACGCACACCCGGCAAATCTTTTACACGACCGCCGCGAATCATCACGACAGAGTGTTCTTGCAGGTTATGACCGATACCGGGAATGTAAGCGGTAACTTCAAAACCAGAAGTTAAACGGACCCGTGCAACCTTGCGGAGTGCAGAGTTCGGTTTTTTCGGAGTTGTTGTATACACACGAGTACATACACCACGACGCTGAGGACAAGCCTTGAGCGCAGGGGACTTTGTTTTCTTGCTGGCGCGGTTGCGCTCATCTCGAATAAGTTGCTGAATTGTGGGCATCTTATTGCCTTAAATGTAGGCTAATTCCAAACTTTAACGACCACTGATATTACCAAGGCTGAGTGAATCCTGTCAATTTATTCAGAGATTTGATTTTTGGTTCAGCCTTCTACTGCGATCGTAAAACCGCTGAAAACGAACTGCCACAGCCACAAATGCTTGAAGCTTGGGGATTTTCAAATCTAAAATTGCCGCCCATCAGGTCTTCGGCATAGTCCACAGATAATCCCTGCAACATCGCCACATCTTCACAGGCGATCGCAATTCCACCTTGGATTATGTAGTCATCTTGAGCAGGCTGATGGACAAAGCCTAGGCGATAGGAGAGTCCACAACAGCCTCCCGCTTGGACTTGAATCCGGAAATAATCTTGAGGGGTCGCTTGGCGATGGCGGAGACGATCGACCTCCGTCAGGGCAGCGGGCGTAAACTGAATCATAAAATCTTGGCAGAGAATAGAGC
>JAJAYH010000251.1 GCA_026786325.1 Alkalinema sp. CAN_BIN05
ACTGTACGATTCCCTGGTTTGCGATCGGAGGCATTGATATGGACAATGTGAAGGCGGCGATCAATGCCGGGGCGACGCGGGTTTCGGTGGTGCGATCGATTATGAGTTCGACTCAGCCCAAATTAACGACGCAATATTTTCTGTCTCAGTTAAGTGGTCGAGGTTAAGTTCATGGTCAATATCACGGTCAATGGTCAAGATCATCAATGCAAGAGCGTGACCTTGCTCCCAGACTTACTGACTCAACTGAAGATGAATCCCAAGCTGGTAGCGATCGAATATAACGGTGAAATTTTGCATCGACAATTTTGGCCACAAACCCAGATTCAAGCGGGCGATGCCTTGGAAGTAGTGACGATCGTAGGCGGCGGTTAATCAGCGGTTAATCAGCGGTTAATCAGCGGTTAATCAAAGGGTTCTACGCTGTCGTTCGGGGATCCCCACAGATTGCTTATGGGTTCGCCGTTTCTGTCTGTGGGACAACGCGATAAAGTATTAGGGTATCGTCCAAGGTGCTGCGGCGCTGTTATGAGGCTTGTTATGAGACGTTTCTTTCAAAACTTTATAAAACCGATCGTCAGTTCTATTGTGGCGATCGCTCTCTTTGTGACTCTTTGGGTCGGTAGTCCAGCTCCAGCCGATGCTGCATCCTACGGTGGACGAATGGGCGGTGGATCCTTCCGATCGGCCCCTCGTAGCTACAGCGCTCCCCGATCGGGTGGTGGATACGGTGGTGGTGGATACAATCGTGGCTATGGCGGTGGCATGGGCGGCGGCAGTAGCTTTTTCTTCTTTCCTTCGCCATGGATGTTCTTTGGTGGTGGCGGCGGTGCGGGTGGAATACTCTCCTTATTGGTATTTGCAGCCTTAGCAAGTACGGCGGTGCAGGCATTCCAGCGCTTCCAAGGTCAGGACGGCGGTTCGGACTTAGGTCTAAAATCGTCCAATGTGTCGGTGGTGAAGTTGCAAGTGGGTCTTTTGGTTGAAGCAAAGACATTGCAAGAAGATCTCAACCGCATTGCTCAGAAAGCAAACACCGCGTCAAGTGCCGGATTGGCTCAAGCGCTTCAAGAAACCACACTTTCTTTATTGCGTCATCCCGAATATTGGGCTTATGCAGGTGGTGAAAGCAAGCAATCTGCAATGTTGGCAGCGGAATCTGAATTCAATCGGATGATTCTCTCGGAGCGTAGTAAGTTCTTGGGTGAGTCGGTGTCGAATGTGTCCGGCCAACTGAAGCAGGGCAATGCAACAATTACGGTGAATCCTGCGGGAGAGTTAGTTGAACAGTCTGGTGAATATATTGTGGTGACGCTCTTGGTGGGCGCGGAAGGCAAAGTTGAACTTCCAGCCATCAATAGTGCAACCGATTTACGCCGTGCATTAAGTACTTTAGGGGCTGTGTCGAGCGATCGGCTACTAACCCTAGAAGTCTTGTGGCAACCCGGTTCAACCGAGGGTGTTCTGACTAGCGACGATATGGTTGAGTACTATCCGACGCTGAAGCTTGTTTAGGATTCGATCGGTTTGATCAAAAAGCCCTGTAAGATTAGTTGTCTTCCAGGGCTTTTTTAATATTGTGAGAGTTTTGGCAGATCTCGGTCAAGCCATGAAATTCAATTTGAAATCATTACTAACATTATCTATATGAATTCGGAAAAAATTGGGGTCGCACTGATCGGAACTGGGTTTGGGCAAAAAGTTCACTTGCCTGCACTACGAGCCAATCCAAACATCGAAGTCGTCGCCGTCTATCATCGCGATCGCACTACTGCCGAAACGATCGCCCAAACCCACAATATTCCTCACGCCTGCACTACTGTTCAGGGCAGCATCAATCTTCCAGACGTACAGGCGGTCACGATCGCGACCCCACCTTTTTTGCATTACGACATGGCAAAAGCCGCACTGAATGCAGGGAAACACATTCTTCTCGAAAAACCAACGACACTAAATGCAACGCAAGCCCAAGAACTTTACGAACTGGCAACGGAAAAAAATCTGATTGCGACTATGAATTTTGAGTTTCGTTATATTCCAGCTTGGCAAAGGCTCTCACAACTTTTAAATGACGGTTATGTTGGCAATATTCGTTATGCAAAAGTAGATTGGCTGGTGTCCAGTCGAGCCGACGCGAATCGTCCATGGAATTGGTATGCTCAGAAAGATCTTGGCGGTGGTGCATTAGGCGCGATCGGATCCCACGCGTTTGATTATATTACTTGGCTACTTGGCGACATAAAACGGGTTTCCGCAAGACTTAGCACCTCTATTCTCCAGCGCCCCGATCCGTCCGACAACAATCAACTCAAACCCGTTACGGCGGACGATACCTGTAATATTTTATTAGAACTCAACCATCAAGTTCCGGTACAAGTTTGTTTAAGCTCTGTGGCCATGCAAGGACGCGGGCATTTTATTGAGATTTACGGCGATCGCGGCACACTAGTTCTCGGTAGCGACAATCAAAAAGACTACGTTCACGGATTTAAACTCTTAGGCAGTCAAAATAACGAACCCCTTCAGGAACTTGTAATTCCCAGTTCATTAGAATTTACTAAAACCTACGACGACGGTCGAATTGCTCCGATCGCCCGTGTTGTTGATGCCTGGGTTCAAGCTATTCAAACC
>JAJAYH010000252.1 GCA_026786325.1 Alkalinema sp. CAN_BIN05
ACTCCACACCCTGCATTTCGTGCTTGTGGCCATGAAATTGCTTTAACGGTTGCTCATACAGCGGATAGCCGTGGTCTGCCAGCTTTTGCTTCATCACGTCACTGATCTCAAACAACCCCTGTGTAAACACCGAAATATAAGGTGTGAACCAGTTCATCACAAAGGCTGTATTAATCGCGCCCTCACTGCCGACAAACAGGCCCGCCTTCAAATTTTCCATATCGAACCCATCGCAAATCATACAAACATGCAGGTTGTAGCCCGCATAATCATAGACATTTTGCATATTCTCCAGCTTTGGCAAATTATCAATAATGCCACTCGCCGCCACCACATACTTCGATCGGAACTCAGGATAAATGCTGTCTTGCTTCCCGACTTTCACCTTCACCTTAAACGTCTCGCCTTCATCTTTAACGTCTTCTACAAACCCCATCAAATAATCCGCACCCACGCCCAACGCATGATTCTGCCCTTGCCTGAGCAAATCCCGCCCCGGCATATGCGGATCCACACCAACATAATTCCGTAAATCCTGCATCCAGAACGATCGGCCCCGCCCTTTCTCAATGACCAAACAAGACAACCGATAGCGCTGAAGATAAATCGCTGCCGACAGCCCACCCGCGCCGCCACCCACAATAATCACGTCGTAAACATGATCTAACTTGGTGTCTAAATTATTTTTGGAGAGTTTCATGGGCGGATCACCGTTTAGATTCACATTTAGATTCACAGTCTCTAATCCTTAAGTCAAACTCGCAATGACTTCAACTTAAGCATTTTATTTTAACTTACTCCTAATCCTTCGGCAAGCTTGAAAGCTCTAAAACTAACGGCACCCCCGATCGCGATCGAGAATGCCGTTAGTTAAGTTGATTTCTGAAATCAACAGATTTGATAAGTCGAGCAATAGTGCTTAAGCTTCAACAGCTACGGGCACTGCTGCCACCACTACTTCTTCCTCTTCCTCTTCCTTTTCAACGTCTTGCTTGACCGTCAAATATCTAATGACATCTTCACTCAGGCGCATTGCACGTTCCATGATGGCAACCATAGGGCCGCCGCCTTTGTAGTTCATTTGGATGTAAACGCCTTCACGAGCCTTACCAATTTCATAGGCGAGGCGACGTTTGCCACGGTGCTGGGTTTCGATAATCTCAGCGCCGTTTTCCTTCAACAAGGATTGATACTTTTCGATCGCTTGATCGACAGCATCATCTCCGATGTCTGGACGCAAAATGTACATCGTTTCGTAAATAAAATCTTTCACGGAAGTCTTTCTCCTTATGGTCTATCTGGCTTCTTCGACTGCGCCAGCAAAACCGGGCAGGTCGTAAAAAAGCAAGGAGTAATCATAATACCCGATCGCGAGCACTTCTTCTTCAGAAATTTTGTTTAGAACGCCCCGACAATTTTTTAGGGATTTTGTATTTTTCTAGGTTTCTAATTTAATAACGAGTCTGTGCATCGCTCGCTTCCGACAGCAGCGGAATATTCGTGTAATTGCCCATCAACGCCAAAATCATGGAATAAATAGACACCCCAACAACTCCTGCACTCACAACAATGCTTAACAAGGCACTGAACATGGCCATGGTCGGACCGAGCAAGCTGCCAATCAACCCCGTAACCGACACGGCAATCCCAATCATTAAGGACTGCATCGTGTGGAACCGGATAAATTGCTTAATGTCGTTGTTGCGAACTACGAAGAAAAATAGTCCAAAGAAGATAATCAGGTTTGCGAAAGGTCCAAGAAACCTAGTTAGCGAAAATGGAATAAATAGTAGTGGCGCTAGAATCTCGACGATCGGTACATTCGGTAAAAAGTTAGCCAGCAGCAAAATGGCTGGAATGCCTGCCATCAGAGAAATGGTGTAAGGCAATGCCGCAAAAATTCGTTCAGGAACGCTCAAGCTGCTACCACGATAATTCATCTCTTTTCCCTCAGTTTCATACTAGTTAATGTATCCAAAATCTCCCTTCAGGATACATCATGAAATTTTAATCACCCGAAATCCCATCTCACATTCAAACTGATCCGGCTGTTGCGGAGACTCCATCACAATGGCTTGTCCGCACCGAAGTTGTCCATTTTCCCATCGAGGCTCGCCTGCTTGACTCGCCATCAGACAATGTTGACAGATTTGTTGAATAGGAATTAACCGATCGCTCGTCGCCATGATAAGCCTTGCCATAATTGCCCCGTGCCAACGGCTAAAGAATCTTACAGCCTGAAATTTGGCTCTAACTTCAAATTTGGCTCTAACTTCAGGTTTTTATGCGCCCTCCTTCTATTTTGCCAGCAGCTTCTTAAGCATGGCGTGACTTTACACATAATTTATACATTTGATTTATGGGCACAGACTTTTGTCACCGCACACTTACCGATCTACCCGGTTTTTCGTTATGATTTGAAACCTTGGCATCCATACCTTAATCTCTCTCCTTATTTAATTGCACTCCCTAAGTTATGACAAGATTTAGGTGAATCGATTATTTTTCCGTAATTCAACCACCCTTATTCAGAAATTGGACGCTTTCCCCGTGACCATGACTCCTAACTTTCTCGCCAAACATGACCCCGCGATCGCCGCTCTCATCGGCCAAGAACTCGATCGTCAACGCGATCATCTTGAACTCATTGCCAGCGAAAACTTCACCTCTCCAGCAGTAATGGAAGCGCAAGGCTCGGTCTTGACGAACAAATACGCCGAAGGCTTGCCCACGAAGCGCTACTACGGCGGCTGTGAATTTGTCGATCAGATTGAACAAATTGCCATCGATCGGGTCAAAGAACTCTTCGGTGCGGCCCATGCCAACGTTCAGCCCCACTCCGGCGCACAGGCTAACTTTGCTGTCTTCCTGGGCCTGCTTGAACCGGGCGACACCATCATGGGCATGGACCTGTCCCACGGCGGACACTTGACCCACGGTTCCCCCGTTAACGTCTCTGGGAAATGGTTCAAAGTCGTCCAGTAC
>JAJAYH010000253.1 GCA_026786325.1 Alkalinema sp. CAN_BIN05
ATCTGATTCTATTCAGACAGAGAGTTAGAAGCTTGGGAATTGATTTGCTAAAATAAGTGAACAATCACCCCAGCGAAGCTATGTCTGCCACCTCAATCCAGCTTCAGGCACTCGAACAAACAATCGTTCAACTACCAGACTCCGACAAGCTGTGGCTCCTCAATCTTCTCTTGGACCAACTGCCCAACCTCCCCGAAGACCTCACCAGTCGAACCGACGACCTCGAAGACTTGGGACTCTATCAGGCCATGCTTGCCACCAAAAATGAAATCCCCCTCACTCGTGAAGCTGCGATCGCAGAATTCGATCGTCCATGACTATCGCTTTAAAATAAAAACCGTACCTTTACATTTAAGAAAAGCACGGTTTTTATTAAAACAAATCCAAAAAGATAGCTTAGCCTTTGTTCGCTTTGAAGCTAACGTGATACAAGTAGCCCTTCCAAGGATGAGACTGAACTTCTTGAATCCGTGCAACAGTCGTGTAGCTCAACTCAGGAACATTCAATTCCACCATACCGCCTCGGCCCGCATCACGGATTAGCAATTCAACAGTCTTTGCATCAACTGTCAATTGAACAGATTCGGTTCCATTGTGACCATACATCGTCGCAGGAATACGGTTCGCGCGGCGTAGTGCGTTGGGTTTGCTACCTTCAGGACGCTTGGTCGCTTCGATTGAAAACTTTGCCATGATGAAACTCTACCTTCGATATCTTCACTAAATTTTAAACCGCCGTCAAACCCAAACTAGACTATAAGAATTTATGTTCTTAAACCTATTGCTAGAGTCCGCCGTTTTCGTACAGCAACGCCCGTTTCGGTCCATGAATTGGATCCTCTACGATGATTGTCTGGTCACGACTTGCCCCAAGGGACACAATTGCGATCGGAACCGCCATCAATTCAGCCAAGAACTTAAGATAATCCAAAGCTTGCTTCGGTAAATCTGTAAGCGCTCGACAGTCTTCAGTAGAAGTCTTCCAACCGGGAACGGTCTGATAAATCGGAACGCACCGAGCAAAGGCTTTCGCATTAGTCGGAAAATCGTTGCACTGCTTACCATCGATTTCATAGGCCACGCAAACCTTAATTTCGTCCAGAGTATCCAGAACATCCATTTTGGTGATGGCTAAACAATCTAGACCATTAATCCGCACAGCATACCGACCGATAACGGCATCGAACCAACCACAGCGACGCTGACGCCCGGTTGTCGTTCCGAATTCGGCACCCCGATCGCACAATAACGCCCCAACATCTCCGTCGAGTTCAGTCGGGAACGGACCTTCACCAACACGGGTCGTGTAAGCTTTCGCTACACCAATCACCCGATCGATAATGGTTGGTCCCACGCCCGCCCCGACACATGCTCCGCCCGATACGGGATTGGAAGATGTGACGTAAGGATACGTACCATGGTCAAGATCAAGCAACGTACCTTGCGCACCTTCAAATAAGATGTTGCGCTTTTTCTGTACGGCTTGCGAAATCTTCAGGGAACTGTCAATTACATGGGGTCGCAGACGATCGGCATAAGCCAGATACTCCACAATTACTTCCTCTGGATCAAGAGGAGGAAGGTTGTAGAGTTTCTCCAAGATGACATTTTTATTCGCTACACAATAGCGAACCTGCACCTTGAAAGACTCAGTGTCCATTAGGTCCACAATACGAATGCCCGATCGCTCAGACTTATCCGCATAGGTCGGGCCAATGCCGCGCCCCGTGGTCCCAATTTTTTGATCGCCGCGACTCGCTTCAGAAGCCACGTCCAAGATTCGGTGATAGGGCATTGTTACATGCGCCGTTTCCGAAATCATTAGGTTCTTTGAACTGACTCCAAGCCGATCGAGTTGATCTAGCTCTTCAATCAAAACCTTTGGATCAATAACTGTTCCGCTGCCGATAATACATTCTGTCTCCGGGTATAGGATACCCGATGGAATAAGATGCAACTTGAAGGTCTGATCCTTGACCACGACGGTGTGCCCAGCGTTCACTCCACCTTGATACCGGACTACCATATCGGCTGAATTACTCAGCAAATCGGTAATCTTACCTTTTCCTTCATCGCCCCACTGGGCACCAATCACTACTACGTTAGCCAAGGGACTTCTTCAAAAACAATGATAAAGTTTTCAACAGCCTACAATTATCGTCAGCAAGTGGATCTTGTGTCAAATTAATTTTTGAGATGCCCCCTGCTAACGCTTGTCCACCGTTAATCTCTATATCTTTGCCTGAGACCTATGGATAATTTTCTGCCGATCGCCTATTTCGAGAAAAACTTTGTACCCTTCAAAGATGCAACGATTTCGATCGCAACCCATGCCTTGCACTATGGAACCGGTGCATTTGGAGGGTTACGCGGTATTCCAGATCCCGCGAATCCGAACCAGATTTTGCTATTTCGTCTCGATCGTCATGCCGATCGTCTAAGCAAAAGCGCCCGGTTATTGAATTTCGACCTTCCAGCGGAGAAGATTTTTGCAACCATTACGGAGTTTGTGAAGAAAAATCAGCCAAAAACCTCCTTCTACATCCGCCCATTTGTCTACACCTCAGGTCTCGGAATCGCACCGCGTCTACACAACATCGAGAAGGAATTCTTCGTCTACGGCATTGAACTGGGCGACTATCTTTCTCCGGATGGCGTGAGCTGCCGCATTAGCTCTTGGTGTCGTCAGGAAGACCGTAGTTTGCCCTTGCGCGGGAAAATCAGCGGCGCATACATCACCTCGTCGTTGGCGAAGACCGAAGCCGTGGAGTCGGGCTTTGATGAGGCAATTTTGCTGAATTCTAGCGGGAAAGTGAGTGAAGCTTCGGGCATGAATATTTTCATTGTTCGTAATGGAACGATTATTACCCCCGGTTTTGAGCAAGATATTTTGGAGGGCATCACTCGCGACAGTATTTTGACGATCGCTCGTGATATGGGTATTCCAGTGATTGAGCGTCCGGTGGATAAATCAGAACTCTTTATTGCTGATGAGGTGTTTTTGAGCGGAACTGCTGCCAAAATTACACCCGTGAAGCGCATTGAGATGTACGATTTGAAGCCCGATCGTCCGATTACGGACAGATTGCGCGCCCAAGTGACGGCCATTACAGAAAACCGCGATCCCAAGTACAAAGATTGGGTCTTCACCGTGCCGCTATAGCCTTTATGGAAATTCGCGATGCCCCACCTGATCTCCCTTCGCCCCAAACAAATCGCCATTCTTGAAGCATCTCTAATTGGGTTGTTATCGGGACTGGCGGCAGTGGTATTGAAGAGGGGGGTGGGCTGGCTGGCTGGCTGGAGGCTTGTCGGAGCTGACCTATTACCGCCGATCGTGGCTCTCCCTCTTTTTGGCGTAATCGGCGGGGCATTAGCGGGAATCTTGATTCAGCGACTGGCTCCCGAAGCGTCGGGCAGCGGCATTCCCCAGGTGAAGGCGGCGCTGGCTTATTTGCCCATGCCCTTGACGGGGCGAATTGCGCTTGTAAAACTAATTAGTACGATTTTGACCCTAGGGGCTGGGTTGACGCTGGGACGGCAGGGACCGACTGTGCAGCTTGGAGCAGCGATCGCGTCTCAGGTTAGCAATTGGTTTCCCACGTCCCCCGACCATCGGCGGCAATTGTTGGCGGCGGGGGCAGCGGCGGGACTGGCGGCGGGTTTTAATGCTCCGATCGCAGGCGTACTTTTTGTCATTGAAGAATTATTGCAAGATGTGTCGGGATTGACACTGGGAACCGCTATCGTTGCGTCATTTGTGGGTGCTGTTGTGTCCCGGCAATTGGGCGGGCAGGAATTCACTTTTAGCCCCAGTTGGATGAGTATCGATCCCTATTTTAATATTGTTGAAATTCCTTTTTTTGTGTTGTTAGGAGTGTTGGCGGGAGTATTGGGCGTTGTTTTTATTCGCGGAATTTTGCAAAGCCTGAAAATTTACAAGCGTTTGCATTTGAGTTTGCCGGGAAAGATTGCGATCGCGGGTCTGATTTCTGGACTACTGGTGGCCCTGTTGCCCGAAGCACTGC
>JAJAYH010000254.1 GCA_026786325.1 Alkalinema sp. CAN_BIN05
GCTGTACCGGAGGTAATCGAACTTCCATCCCCGCTTCTGGGCACAATGTTTAGTTGCCGAAAACCGATGCCCCACGCGCTGCACCAGATCATCCGTCGAATGCCAATCCCCATCACCCATCACAGAAACCAGCAACTCCAACTTAGTCATAATTTCCCTCCAAAAATATTATATAGACTCAACTCATCTCCAGAAATCAACCCAATCCGATCGCCTTCCTGTAAAATGCAGTTGTATGAACTCAATATAAATCACAAATTCCATAAGTGCAAGTAGAAATTTAAAATGGTACGCAAAAAAGAAACACTTACACTGTCAGTTCCTCCCGGAACCAAGGAAAAACTTGACGCGATCGCCGATCGTCTCGGTATCACTTGGGGAACTAAGCCCAGTTCATCAGGACTCATTACAAAGATCGCTGAACAAGAGTTTGAAGTCGCTTTACCCTTCGCCCTTTCCACCATTCAAGTTCAAGCACTTCGTCAAGCCGTACGTGATCTCATGGATGCAGGAAATATCGAAGAAGCAAAAAATGTACTTACACTTTTAGTCGATCGGGGCAACCTTGAAGCTCCTCTGCGGCGAGATCTAATGCGACAAGTCAGTCAACCGACCGACCAAGGTTGGCGCACCAAAGTAGACCAGTTCATCGCAGATCAGCAACCTTTTCGCGTTATCTACACCAACTCTCAGGGTGCAGCGCTGGAATTTATCGCCCGATATGCCGAAATTATCTTCTATGAAAAACGCCACTTCCTACAGATCTGGTGCGACGAAACCAGTGACAGCACAGACATCCCAGAACTTAAGCATAATCGGTGTTTTAGACTCGATCGGATTCAAGCACTCTTACCATCTACTGAAGAATGGCGCGGATCTTTTGACAGCGTTGAAGTTACCTTTAATCTCACAGGCTGGCTAGCCAAAGCCTACGAACCCAAACTCGACGATATTCAGGATCAAACTCTAGACAAAATTCGTCACATCACGCGACGGATCATCAATCCCTTCTGGTTCTTCCGAGAAATTATCCGCTACGACAAAGATTGCGAAATCATCGCCCCCGATAGTGTCCGCCAACAATTTCGCCAAAAAATCCAAGCCCTCTCCGATCGGTACACCAACCCCTAATTACTCAAGCCCCCATTTCCGCCGCCAACTAGAAGTCGATCGTCTATCCGATCGTTCCTGTTCCTGATTCTGTCGGGCCAAAATTTCCTGCGCCGTCCCCACCAATCCCGGATCCTGGTACGCAATCCCGGCCCTTGTTTCCAAATGATCCTGCTCCATCTCAGACAAAAGCGGCAGACTGTCCCCAGACCAAGCCGCCACCGTCCCATTTGACCATTGACTCAAACGAGAATCCGAGGCCGTAATGGATCCGATCGCCAACCCCGCCGCCATCATCGCACTCCGCACCGCCGCCGATCGCGAATAAGTCGCCAGTCGTCCATCTGTGTCAAGGCAAACCGACATGAGCTTAAAAAACTCCACCGTCCAAAGCTGCGGACATTTGCGCGGAGAAAATGGATCAAAAAAAATTGCATCCGCCTGAAAGCCCAACGCAGACAACCCTTGTACCGTCTGCCGTCCATCGCCAATTAATAACTCAGCCGTCAGATTGGGCCGATGACAGGTTTGGGTCTGGGCCAACTCACTCAAAATAGTCTGGATTTCAGGTGGCCAACTCGTCAGTAACTCTGGCGTAATCGCCCCGATCGGCACCGAAGCATCGATTTCCAAAGCATACAGTTCAATCTTGCAATCCGGATTCACCCGCCAAATGGTCTCGATCGCCGCCGCCGAATTGTAGCCAAGTCCATAACACACATCCAAAAGCCGAATCCGATCGGACAATGCCCGATCGGCCAATTGCGTCACATCAGCAAACTTTTCAAACGCCTCAGACTTCGCCCCTTGATGACTATGGAACGCCTCCCCAAATTCTTCTGAGAAAAATGTAAATGATCCATCCACTGTCTTTTGGGGAATCCAAGTCATGAAAACTCTCGTCATATTTCCTGAGTCGTCATCATACCGCAGCAAAAAGGGTTCCCCGAAATCAGTAAGTCTAAGCCACCGATCGCGCTTCCCCCTACAATAAGAAATGAACGCCAGCGCAGTTTTCTTTGGAAGTTTCATGAACCGATCGGACGATCCCTACTCACATCTAGCCCTGGGACTCATTTCAGCCCGAAGCTTTCCAGCGATCGTCGGTATTGCTGACATGATGCTCAAGCAAGCCTCCGTCACCTTAGTCGGCTACGAACAAATCGGTAGCGGCTACTGTACCGCCGTCGTACGTGGTCCCACTCCGGATGTGCGATTGGCGATTGAAACAGGCGCAGAAATGGCTGAAAAATTTGGCCAGAAAGCCACCTACGTCATCATTCCACGTCCCATGCCCAATCTTGAAGAAGTTCTGCCCATCGGTCGTCGCCTTGCCGAACTCTCCGCCGGACAAGAAAACAATCGGTTCCGCGATCAAGCGATCGGTCTCATTGAAACACGCGGCTTTCCCGCCCTCGTCGGCGCATCCGATGCCATGCTCAAATCAGCAGATGTCACCCTAACCGCCTACCACACCACCGGAGCCGGACTCTGCACCGGGATTGTTCGAGGATCCGTCTCCAATGTCGCCGCCGCGATCGAAATTGGCATGATCGAAGCCCAGCGCATTGGGGAACTCCATGCTGTGATGATCGTCCCCCGGCCACTGGATGACCTAGACCGGACTCTACCGATCGCCGCCGCCTGGGTTGACCAGCTTCAGCCCGTGAAAATGCCGATCGCCATGCCCGTAGAAGAACAAATCCGCCAGCCCTTGCAGCCCCTAGAATTGCCCATTGCCGATCCGATTGAAATCGAACGCACCACAACTCGTGAACCCTTGCGTCTGGAAACGCCGATCACAGACGATCCTTGGATGGTCTCCGAATCGCGCAACTCGCCTACCAACGAAGAAGAACCCACTTTCCGCATCTCAGAATCTGCCCCAATGGATCGGGATTCAACCTTAGATCTATGGGATGAATTAGATCTCGACGAACAACTCAAAGCGATCCCACTCAATGCCGAAGCCTTGGCAGAGCAAGAAAAAAAACGACAAGACCAAGAACGAGAACTTCAGCGCGAACTTGAAAAATCACAGCGCGAACTCGAACGTCAGGAACAATTGAAAATCGATCAGCTCTTGCGTGAAAAATTTAAATCCATTGTCCAACCCGAACCCGAACCAGAGCCGATCGTTCCAACCCCAAATCAAAAAAACCGCAAACCAAAATCACCCACCGAAACCGGAGCAAAACCCAACCCAAATCAAAAAGGATTTCAGCCCCGATCGAAACGTCGCAACGGTAAAAAACGCTAACCTAGTACCCCGCAACCTAGCGCCCCACACCCACCAGATTTTGGTTGCGAATTTGCCTCGTCAAGTCCTCCATCAACCCATCCGCCTTACGATGCGCTTCCCAAGTCCCCACCCACCGATCGCCCTGACCAATCCTCCAACTCCCCTGCATCGCATCGCCATCATCCGCAATAGTCCCGGTATAAATCACCACATCGTGATTCCCAGAAAGGTAGCGTTTTATAAACTGAAGCCCCATCCCCGATCGCTCCCCCGTCACCAACGCCTCCCCCAGACAGCCATCATCTAAAATATTTCCGCTCAACGTATTGATACCTTGCACGAGCGACGCTTCAAACCGTGTCGGGTCGCTATGGGCTTGCCAATACGTCCCTAGCCAAGTTCCCGTAAGGTCTATTGTCATAGCAGAGTCAGTCGTCATAGGGCAGTCCACCGTAAGTATCGACAGTATTCAGCATCAGCAGCGTAGAAACGTTTTGAGAGCTTGCCTAATACCCTCTCATTTTACAAGATTTAGAATCGAGCGTTAAAACATAATCATTATTCATGATAACGATTTCAATAGTGAGCAGGTAGACTTATATCGTTAAGTCTGTGTTAAGCAAGTAGATCGCCGGATTGCCCTCCCCCATGACACGATTTTTTCTTTTTCGGTTAGGTCAGCGTTTGATGAGACTGGCGACTTGGAGAATGATTCTAGCCTTTTCGTTAGGATTTCTGGTCACGATGGTGCCCAGTCTAGTACAGGCGATCGTCGTCTCACCGTCTGAATCGAACTCTGGAGCTTTAGATCAACAAGAGTCATGGTCGATCGCAGCCAAACCCAGCAAATCCCGGATCCCACAGAAGCCGCAACAGAAGCCGCAACAAAAGCCGCGACAGAAACCCAACGCGGCCACTCAACAAAAAACTGATTCCACCGCTCCAAAGTCAAATCGGAAATCCCCGGCGGATCTCTTAGGCGAACTTATGCAAGGGCCGAGCTTTGAGATAGTGACTAAAAAGCTCAAAAAAACGGAAGGACTATTCACCCTTTATCGCAATGAAAAAGATAGCAAGCTCTTGATGGAAGTCTTTCCAGAGCAAATCAATCGAAATTACCTAGCCATCATGACGCTGGAATCGGCGATCGGGCAGCGGGGTCTATATGCCGGATTGCCCGTCGGTGAATTTTTGTTCAATTTGCGCCGAGTGAATGACACCATTCAATTTGTGGTGCCCAATACTTATATTCGGAGCGATCCCGGTTCGCCCATTTCTCGCAGCGTAGGCCGTAGCTTCAGTGACTCGCCGCTTGAAGCCCTGAAAATTATTGCCAGTAATGCCGATCGTAAAAGTGTATTAATTGATTTA